>JBBRHB010000006.1:0-23196 GCA_038223355.1 Chloroflexales bacterium | reverse complement strand
CCGTTCTCGCCATTCGCCACGTTGGTAGCCAACGGCCAGTTCGTCCAGTAGGTCTGGTTGTAGGGGATGCGATGCAGCCACTGGATAATCGGGACATCGATCGTGTCGCGCCAGTAGATTTCCATTGCCTGCACAGCAAGGGCCTGGAACTTAGGATCGCCCGCGTCCAGCGGGGCCATCGCATCAATGATCTTATCATACTCGGGGTTCTTGTAACGTGACCAGCGTCCACCGCCAGCGGAAGTGCCATTCGGCGCGCTGAAACGGCTTGCATACAACTCGAAGGCGGCATACGGGTCAACGGTGCTAGCACCATGGCCAAACATATAAAAGCCCGGCTTGCCGTCGGCCATGTTTTGGCTCGCATCCGTGCCGAAGTTGACGCTGGCGTCAAAGCCGCCCGCCTTCAGCATTTCGACTAGGACCGGTGCGATGTCGCTATGAATGCCTTCGAAGCCGTTGATCACAGCCGAGACAGTCTTGCCACCTTTCTCCCACAGGCCGTCACCATTCTTGGTGAAGCCAGCAGCGGTCATAAGCTTACCACTTTGGTCTAGGTCAAAGGCACGGGGCTTGTATTTCGCCTCGAGGGCCTTGACTGCCGGCGAATCCGCAAACTTCTGCAAGTTGGGATACAGCGGGAAGGGATAGATCGAGGCGATCTTTGCGCCCTCATAGAGGACTTCGTCGATCTGGTCGCGGTTGATCGAGAGGCTGATAGCCTTGCGGACGTTGGGGTCGCTGTAGGGGGCGAGCTGGTCATTCATCCACAGCGAGTTCGGCCACCAGTCAAGATAAGCATAGGGTGCTGCGTTGCCGGTCCAGCTCGTGATCTTCGGGTTCTGCTTTAGGATGTTGCCGATCACCGAGCTACGCATGTCAAGCGACGAGTCCATCTCGTTGTTGACCAAGCGCTGCGCAACGATATCCATACCTGCGCCAACTTGGCCGCCGATGTTGACATACACGATGCGCTTGACTGCAGGTAACGGAGCAATACCCGCTTTGATGGCCCACCAATCGGGCCGCACATCATAGATCTTCTGGTTCTTGTCCCACTGAACAAGGTTGTACGGGCCAGAGTGAGGCATTGTCAGGCCGCCCTGATAGGCGTTCACATCGGGCTGCTTGCTGAGGTCATGCTGGGGGACGATCGGGATACCCGTATCGAACTTCAAGGTCAGCACTTCGTATTTGAAGCGTGGCGACGGCATATTGAAGTTGACGGTAACGTTCTGGTCGTCGTCGGCCTTGACGTCCTTCACGAACTGAACAAACTGCGCATTATATGGCAGCTTGTTATTCTTCATCTGTCCTTCAAAGGTAAAGACGACGTCCTTCGAGGTCACGGGCTGGCCGTCACTCCACATCGCTTCTTTGCGGAGCTTGATCTTCAACTGCGTGAAGTCTGCATTGTAGGTCATGCTTTCGGCAAGCCAGGGAATTTCCTTGCTGGCAAAGATGCCATAGTAAGCCAACGGCTCCCATAGCATGTTGTTGCCTTCTTGATGGGTATAACCCGGCACGGTCCACGGATTCGTCACACCAATCGGCGATGTGATACTCCAGCCTAAAATCAGCTGCTGGTTACGTGGGACATCCTTGAGGGGACCTGCGGAAATCGGTTTTGGCTCTGGCGTTGCGGATGCCGCTGTAGTTGCGGCAGCAGCAGCGGTTGTTGCGGCGGGAGCAGCGGTGGTCGCTGCAGCCGCTTCGGTGGTTGCTGCGGCCATGGTTGCAGCTTCAATAGTTGCCGCCGCCATGGTTGCGGCCGGTGCTTCGGTGGTTGCTGCGGCCATGGTTGCTGCCGGTGCCTGGGTTGCTGCGGGAGCTTGAGTTGCTGCGGGAGCTTGAGTTGCCGCCGGAGCTTCAGTTGCTGCAGGTGCTGTGGTGCTTTGTGCAATCGGTGCAGCCGTACCGCCGCACGCTGCCAGTACCACCATCAAAATTGCCACTGCGGTGAGGGACTTTAGTCTGATCATCGTCGATTACGTCTCCTCGGACGGATATGGGGTTGTTTAGCCTGCCGTCATTGCGACTAAGACATATGATGAGTGCTGGTGTGTTTACCTCCTTACATGAGTGCGCGTTGCCTTTTTATCCCTGAGGTGCTAGAATTCTAACTGACCTTCAGCCCTGTGTCAACTCGTAAGATGACGTCTTGCCGGTAAGTCATCATATCACTTTGGGGAATTCCATACATGCCATTATTACCCGACATCGTCAGTGTTTGGGCTGAAACACTTCAGTTGGCGACCTACGGCACCGGGCAGCCAGACAAAAATCCGATGTTTCTGGAAAAGCGTGTATATCAAGGGAGTAGTGGTGCTGTTTATCCCTATCCGGTGATTGACCGCGTGTTTGATGAGAAGGTTGACCGGCCGTATACCGCACTCTTCCTCGAAAACCGCTACCTCAAGATCATGATCCTGCCCGAGCTCGGTGGCCGGGTACAGATGGCATTGGACAAGACCAACGATTACCACTTTATTTATTATAACCACGTTATCAAACCGGCGCTCGTTGGCTTGGCCGGACCTTGGATATCCGGTGGCATCGAGTTCAACTGGCCGCAACACCATCGTCCGAGCACCTTTAGCCCGGTAGATTGGCGTATCACCGAGCAGGCCGATGGCAGCAAAACCGTCTGGTGTTCGGAAATCGAGCGTATGTTTTTTACCAAAGGTATGCACGGCTTCAGCCTCTACCCTGACCGCGCTTATCTTGAGATCAACGTGCAACTCTATAACCGTACCAGTGAACCACAGACGTTCCTGTGGTGGGCGAACCCGGCGGTCGCGGTTAATGAGGACTACCAATCAGTCTTCCCTCCTGACGTGCATGCGGTGATGGACCATGGCAAACGGGATGTTAGCGATTTCCCAATTGCGACCGGCACCTACTACAAGGTCAACTACGCCCCCGGCACGGATATCTCCCGTTACAAAAACATCCCGGCACCTACATCCTACATGGCCTACCACTCCGACTTTGACTTCGTGGGCCATTATGACCACGGGCGACAGGCCGGCATGATGCATGTGGCGAATCATCATATCGTACCAGGCAAGAAGCAATGGACCTGGGGCAACGGGGATTTCGGTCGGGCCTGGGATCGCCAACTTACCGACGACGATGGTCCCTATATCGAATTAATGTGTGGTGCGTTCACGGATAATCAGCCCGATTTTTCGTGGTTGATGCCAGGTGAAGAAAAGCGCTTTACACAAATATTCATGCCATATAAGCTGATCGGGCCGCCAAAAAATGCTAGCCGTGACGCGGTGGTACAGCTCGAGTTCGAAGCTGATGGTGCCCACGTCGGTGTATACCTGTCCCAACCACGCCAAGCCACTGTGGAGTTGCGGCGTGAGGGGCTGAGCATCTGGACGACGACTAAGCTTCTTTCGCCGGAGCAGGTGCTGATTGAGGTCGTCCCGCTGCCGGAAGATACGCGACCGCAGCAGGTAACGTTACGGGTGGTCGATGCCCAGACTAAGCAGCAGTTGATCGCGTATACGCCTTTATCCGATGAACAAGCAATGATCCCGGCGCCTGCCGCGGCGGTCAAGCCACCACGCGAGCTGACATCGAACGAGGAATTGTTCCTTAATGGCTTACATCTTGAGCAATACCGGCACGCCACCTATGCCCCCGAGCCATATTATGAAGAAGCGTTGCGCCGTGATCCCTACGACAGTCGCTGTAATAACGCGCTCGGGCTGTTGCTCTACCGCCGTGGTGCATTCAGCCAGGCCGAACAGTTTTTCCGGCAAGCGGTTGGTAGCTTGACTCGCCGCAATCCAAATCCCTACGATGGCGAGCCATACTATAATCTTGGTCTGGCGTTGAAGATGCAAGGGCGCTACCAAGAAGCCTTTGATGCATTCTACAAGGCAGCTTGGAATGCGGCCTGGCAAGACAATTCGTACTTCGAGCTCGCACGGCTGGCGGCTCGCTTCGGCGATACGGAACAGGCGCTGGGTCTGGTAAACAACGCCCTACGCCGCAACGGCTCCCATCACCAAGCCTACCATCTCAAAATTGCCCTCCTACGGCGTTTAGGCCGAACCGGTGAAGCTCTGCAAGCTACAGTGCACGCCCTAGAACTCGATCTGTTCAATTGGGGTGCCCTGTGGGAGTGCACCCTGTTGGCTGATGATCAGACCTTCGTGCGGCTTGCGCGGGGTAATGGCGATACCTACGTCGCTGTTGCACTTGATTACCTGCATGCCGGTCTGTTTGACGATGCGATCACGCTACTCCAGGCCGTACCACACCCAGATCCCATGGCGCTATATTTCCTGGCAGACTGCCATCTGCGGCAGGGAGCCTCATCGCGCGCGCAGGGCGTCTTCGAGCAGGCTGCGGCGCTACCACCCGATTACTGCTTTCCACATCGTCTTGAAAGCGTCCAGGCCCTGCAGTCTGCACAAGCCCTTCGTCCCATAGATGCCCGTGCCCCCTATTACCTCGGTAATTTCTGGTACGCGCACCGGCGCTATGATGAGGCGATTAAGAGTTGGGAACGGGCATGTGAACTCGATCCGACTTTTCCAACGGTCTATCGAAATCTAGGATTGGCCTATTTTAATAAGCTGCATGACGCTAATCGCGCCCGGAAGGCCTATGAACACGCTTTCGCGCTTAATCCCGACGATGCGCGTCTGTTATTTGAGCTTGATCAGCTTGAAAAGAAGCTTAACAGTTCGCCACAGGCACGGCTAGAACGGCTCCACAAAAACCTCGATCTGGTTGAACGCCGTGATGACCTAACTATCGAATATATCACGCTGCTCAATATGCTGGGCCAATATGAGGCTGCCTTTACCATGTTGATGGGACGCCAGTTTCACCCTTGGGAAGGTGGTGAAGGTAAGACGACCGGCCAATACGTTATTAACCTTATAGCGCAGGCGCAGGAGTCGATGGCGGTCGGTGAGTACGAAGCAGCGGTCGGCGGGCTTGAGCAGGCGCGTGTATATCCTCATAATCTAGGTGAGGGCAAACTGCCCAGCGCGCAAGAAAACAATATCCTGTACTACCTTGGTCTGGCGCATGGCGGCCGCGGTGACGAAGCCCGTGCGCATTCCTACTTTGACCAAGCATCTGCGGGATCGGGCGAGCCGGCCTCGGCAATGTATTACAACGACCAGCCGCCCGACTTGATCTTCTACCAGGGTCTAGCGCTGCAAATGCTCGGGCACCGGCCCGAAGCAACGCAGATTTTCGAGAAGTTGATCACATATGGCCGGACCCATCTAGATGATGATATTCAAATGGATTACTTTGCGGTGTCGCTGCCCACCTTTCTGGTGTTCGACGAAGAGTTGAACCAGCGCAACCTCATTCACTGCCACTACATACAGGGCTTGGGACACCTCGGTCTGGGAAACGTGACCGACGCCCAGTTCCATTTTGAGCGTGTCCTGGCACTTGATGCTAATCATCAAGGCGCCCTAATGCACCGGTCCACCAAAATCAATCAAGCCGGCCTTATGCTGATCAAGGAGTAGCATGACCCAGAACCGTCTACACCCCTATATGCACTGTGGGACCTTGCGTGTCTTGGTCCTGCTTACCGTTGGGTTGCTTGTTGCAACGGGATGTCAATCGGGAGCACTGCCTGCTACCGCACCAACAACCACGCAAATTCCCGCTGCCCAAACGACCGCTCCCAGTGCTGTAACAGCGTCTGCCGCAACCACAGTTGCACAACCCTCCCAAGGGATAAAAGGTGAGCAGCAGCCCGTCGCAGGTGGCCCGATCCTATTGCGTAATGGTATTGCCCTGCGCAAAATTGTTGACGTCAATGACGGTAGTGTCAAGCTTGCGCGTAACCCGATCAATGGTCAGTTGTATTTCCTCAATCCGGGGGATGGGATCTCGCGCGTGGACCTCGGCCCGTCTCCGACCGCCACACAGATTGTACAGAAGACCGACGTTTTTACAGATGGTGTTGCATCAGGCATGACGTTTGGGTCAGATGGCACGTTGTTTGTCGTCGCCAATCGAAAGTTTGGGCGTTACAGAACGCAAGCCCTCATTCGCCGTGGCATAGCTTCCACTTCAGGCGCTTTTACATGGAGCACTTTGGCGTCGACGGTGCCCTATCCCCTAAGTGCGACACCCTTTGACCACCTCTGGAATGGGATTGTCGCTAGTGCGGACGGCCAATGGATCTTTGTAAACGCCGGCTCACGCACCGATCATGGCGAGGTCGAGGCGAACAGTGGCTCATTCCCGGACACCCGTGATGTGGCGCTCACCGCTAAAATATTCCGGCTGCCTGCCAAAGCGACGGATTTAATCCTACCCAATGACGACGCCGCGTTGACTTCACAGGGCCGCATCTTTGCGCGGGGTACACGCAATGCCTTTGATCTACAGTTCGCACCCAACGGGGATTTGTTTGCGGTAGATAATGGCCCCGATGCTGATTTTCCGGACGAACTTAACTGGTTGCGTGAGGGACACCACTACGGCTTTCCGTGGCGTTTCGGTATGCAAGACAACCCGCAGCAGTTCCCTGGCTATGACAGTAGCAAAGACCTTCGTCTGTCAAGCGACTTCACGGCCGTCAGAACCGGAACCTATCGTAACGATCCCGGCTTTCCAAAACCGCCCGGTCCCTTCACAAACCCCGTTGTTAATCTTGGCCCTGATGGTGCGCAGTATCGTGCTGAGGACGGCACGCAGCACGATGCAGGTGCTGAACACATGCCCCTGAACACCTTCACGCCACATCGATCGCCTCTCGGCCTCGTCTTCGGTACCGATCAGAAGCTGCCTGCAGATCTACGCAGTAATGCCAATACTCAGAGTGCGTTTGTTTTGAGCTATGGTGCGGCGGGCGGCAATTTGACTGATAAAGGGCAGGATTTGCTACACCTGACGTTAACGAAGCGAGGTGACAATTATGAAGCCGTGACCACGCAGATCGCCCGCGACTTCAAAAATCCAATCAGCGCGGTCATCATCGAGAACCGACTCTATGTGCTCGAATATGGCTCGGGCAGTGCCATTTGGGAGCTAACATTCAAATAAGACTAAAGCCAGATTGTTGTGGAAGCCGTAAACCTTCCGCCTAGACACAGCGCTGTGAACTGGACATACATGACACACGACGTAAAGCCGCATGCCGAGCCAGGTCTCCTCGTAACGTCAACCGCACGGCGGGACGCTGCCTTCGCTCAAGGCAATCCCGTCTTTCAGGTCGTGTTCGAAGATCTCAAGCAACGCCTCCGTCAGGGTGAATGGCTACCCGGTGGCCGCCTGCCGAGCATTACGCAACTCGCCAAAGATCTGGAAGTTAGTACGGCATCAGTGCGCGAGGCCCTGCGGTCACTGCAATCGATCGGGTTGGTGAAGATCGAACACGGACGTGGAGTTTTTGTCACGGGTTCGCGCTCATCGCCGGACTTAACCAGCCGCTTTCAGGATGTGAGCACCGGCATGATCATTGCCTTGGCAGAAACCCGCCGCATCCTGGAGCCAGAGTTGGTAGCATTAACTGCGGAGCGAGCTAACAGCTCAGAACTGGACGAGATTGAAGCGTTAGCAAAACAAATGGAACGAGAAGCCCAGCAAGGCCTTGATTTCGTTGAGCCCGATGTGCAGTTCCACCATCTGATTGCGGAGGCTGCGCGTAACCCCATCCTTTATCGTATGATGGCGAGCGTGAATGACCTGCTACTGGAGAGCCGCAGGCTTACCTCCCTGGAGCCAGGTATGACGACACGTGCCGTCCGCTATCACCTATTAATCGCCGAGGCGCTGCATGATCGTAACGCACCGCAAGCACGTCTACTTATGCTAGCGCATATGAATGATACGCTCAGTAGTGTTTTAGCCGTCGAGGCGCGGACACAACCCTCCGAGGCTTAAACATGGTAAACATCGAGAAAGTACAATGAGAATTGCAGTCACCGGCGGGAATGGCCGCTTTGGACGTACGTTGGTTCCATACTTAATGACGGAGGGCCATGCTGTAGTTAGCATTGACCGCGTTCTGCCGTCTCCCATGCCAGGTCCACCGCCGCCACATCGCGCTCAAGCGATGGTCGCGGATACGCGTGATTTCGGTGAGTTTACGGCCAGCATACGTGGCTGTGATGCGCTTATACATCTGGCCGCCCATCCGTCGCCCGGGGGTTATCCCGACACGGTCGTTTATGCCGATAACACTATCAGCAGTTATAATGCACTGAGTGCAGCAGCTACGCTTGGTATCAAACGGGTCTGTCTAGCGTCATCCATTAATGCAATCGGTGGTGCCTTCAGCCGTGTTCCCCGCTATGACTACTTTCCGCTTGATGAGCAGCATCCGACCTATGCTGAAGACCCATACAGCCTGTCTAAATGGGTACTGGAGCAGCAGGGCGATGCCTTTGCACGCCGCTATGAAGAAATGAGCATTGCTAGTCTGCGTTTCCACGGGCTAGTGGAGAGCCGAGAGGATGCCGAAGCGTTTGCACGTCGCGCTGGCCCCATGACCATTCGGCATCTCTGGGCCTACACCTTGCTGTCTGAAGCCAGCCGGGCCTGCTTGCTGGCACTCACAGCGGATTACACTGGCCACGAGGCTTTTTACATCGTTGCAACACGCACTATTATGCAAGAGAACTCGCTCGATCTTGCGCGTGAGCACTTTCCCCACACACCGATTCGCGGTGATTTATCTGGCCATACGAGTTTCTTTAATTGTGCCAAAGCTGCGCGGCTGCTCGGCTGGCATCACATGGATTAACTGCATGCGTATCACCGATGTAAAGTCCTATCCCATTTGGGTAGGGAATCGTAATCAGCTGGTCGTTAAGGTCGAGACTGACGAAGGTATCTATGGTCTGGGCGAAGCTGGACTAAGTGGGCGGGAGCTCGCCGTGGTTGGCGCGCTTAAGCATTTTCGCGAATTCTTGATCGGGCAAGATCCGATGCGGCGTGGGCGCATCTGGCAGGAGTTATACCGCAGTCAGTACTTCGAAGGCGGCCGTGTGCTACTAGCAGCCCAGAGTGCCATCGACATTGCCCTGCATGATATCGCCGGTAAGGCTCTGGGTGTGCCTGTGTATCAACTCTTAGGCGGCAAGCATCGCGACAGCATTCCCTGTTTCGCAACGGCACCGGGGGGCACGGGCGAAAAGATGCTTGAGGGGGCACAATTGCTGTGGTCCCACGGCTGGCGTGTAATCCGTACCGGGCCGGTTTCGGCGCAACCCAGTGACGCACCCGACATCTTTGAGCCCCGTGAGACCATTGGCTATACCGCTGACTGGCTGGTAAAAGTACGTGAAGCCCTCGGAAGCAACCTTACACTCGGCATCGACTATCACCATCGCCTGTCGCTGGCTGAAACGGCCTCCTTCTGTCAGCGTATGCCGATGGGTACGCTTGATTTTATTGAAGAGCCGATGCGGGACGAGGCCCCCGAAGCGTATGCCGCCCTGCGGAAACTCACAACTGTGCCCTTCGCGGTCGGTGAAGAGTTTAGTAGTAAGTGGCAATTTTTGCCCTATATCGAGCGTCACCTGACCGATTATGCGCGCGTTGACATTTGCAACGTCGGCGGATTTACCGAAGCGATGAAAGTGGCCGGTTGGGCCGAGGCACACTATATTGACCTAATGCCGCATAATCCCCTTGGACCAATTTGCACTGCCGCAACGATTCACCTGGCTGCGGCAGTGCCGAACTTTGCTTGGCAAGAGGTACGTGTTACACAGACCGAGAATCTCTACTACGGCAAATCCGGGGTGAATGATGCGGATCTCATCTTCCCCGTCCAGCCACGCCTCGTGGGAAATAGCTTACCGGTGCCGGAGACTCCCGGTCTGGGTGTAGACTTCGATGAGAAGTTGGCTGAAGCAAGTAGTTGGCAGTTCTGGGAAGCGCCGCATTTGCGGCGGCGTGACGGCTCCGTGACAAATTGGTAATTCGTCGGAGGTGATTGAAAATACGTATGCCATTATCACACCAGCATCTGATCTTTGTCGGCAGGTATGCAACTGCGGATCAACCTGGCATTCTGGCCTTTGCCTTTGATGAGGCGAACGCAACGCTAACGCCGTGTGGTTCCTGTGCGGGCGTTGTTAATCCGTCGTTCGTGGTGGTACATCCCAATGGGCGCTGGCTCTATACAACCAGCGAGACAAGCCAGGGCCAGGGTGGAGTATCCGGTGGGGTATGGGCCTTTCGCTTCGAACGGGATGCGGCAAACGCAGCCGTTGCCATCGAGCCGCTCAACCATCGACCGAGCAACGGCGATGATCCCTGCCATGTGCTGCTCGACATTAGCGGGCAGTGGCTCATAACGACTAACTATACGTCTGGCTCGGTAGCCGTATTTCCCGTCCAAGCCGACGGCTCACTCGGTGAGATGAGTGACTTTGATCAGCATCATGGCGGCAGCATTACTCCGGGGCGGCAGACGGGTCCTCACGCCCATTCGGCAGGCTGGACACCCGATAACCAATTTGTGATCGTCGCTGATTTAGGTACCGACCAACTCTTCGTCTACAGCTTCGATCACACGACCGGCAAGCTCGGTACGCCCGCCTGCACGGCGACGCGACCGGGCTCAGGACCACGGCATGTGGTGTTCCACCCGCATCACCAGCATCTGTATGTCGCGAATGAACTGGATAATACAGTGAGTGTCTTCGCTTACGATCCCGCAAGCACCGCGCTCACCGAGCAGCAATTTCTGGCTACACTCCCGCCGGGCACATCCGAGAGCGCCGTAGCCGATATTCATATCTCGCCCTCTGGCGAGCGCCTGTATGTCTCAAATCGGGGCCATAACAGCATCGCTGTCTTTGATGTCAATGTGGATGGACGCCTGACACTCATCGGCACACCCGCTTGTGGTGGCAATTGGCCAAGGAATTTTGCGCTGGCCCCCGACAACCGCTACATCCTGGTGGCCAATCAATATAGCGGTGATCTTGCCGTGCTGCCAGCTGTACCGGGTTCGGAGGCGCTTGGCGCGCCGGTTATCCACGTGGCGGTGCCACAAGCTTCCTGCGTACAGTTTGCGCACGCCGATGATTAACCGGCAGCCCGGCCAGCAATTCGACGTGAGTAGTCTGGGCGAAAACATGCTGCGGCTAAGCGTCCCCGTCGGCACCCGGCTTGATGACGCTCGCGCTTTTGATGTTGAAGTCGGTGGTGCGGAAAGTAATGTGTGCGTGGCCTTGGCACGCCTGGGACGCCGTTGCGCTTGGATCAGCCGCCTCCCGGAGCACACCTTAGGCAGTGCCATATTGCGAGCATTACGTGCCGACGGGGTTGATGTCTCGGCTGTGAAGCGTGTGTCGGATGAACGTGTTGGTACCTATTTCATCGAGTATGCGACCCAGCCCCGCTCGATCCAGGTCATTTATGATCGCGCCGATTCCGCCGCATCCCATATGACCGTTGACGACGTGGACTGGAACTATCTACTCAACGCGCGCGTGCTGCACTTGACCGGCATTACGGCTGCGCTGAGTGATAGCTGCTATGAGGTGTTGGTTCAGGCCAGCAAGCGTGCTCGTGCGGCTGGCGTGACGGTCAGCTTTGATGTGAATTATCGGGCCAAGCTATGGGATGCCGCAACGGCCAGTGCAAAACTTCGTCCCTTGGTCGCCGAAGCCGATATCTTGTTTTGCAAAAGCGCCGATGCCGCCTTGCTATTTGGCTGTACCGGCGAGGCGCACGATCGCATGCTGGGCCTGCAGGCGCTCACGCGGGCACACGCAATCTTCTGTACCTTTGGCGAGCGAGGTGCGGCGCTCTTGCTCGGTGACGAGTTTATCGCCCGACCTGCACTGCCGGTGCAAATCGTGGATCGCATCGGGAGTGGTGATGCGTTCGCAGCCGGCGCGTTGGACGGTGTACTCGACGGTGATCTGCGGGATGGCCTGCGACGCGGGGTCGCGTTGGCGGCGATTGCTCTGACACAACATGGTGATCGTGTGCTCACCTCACGAAGAGAGTTGAACGCGGTCATGGCGCAAGAGGGGCACGACGTCGCGCGCTAACCATTCTACTGGCAGGCAGATTTTTCATAAAGGCAAGCTCTATGTCAGCAATACAGGAAGTCCTTACACATAAAATTGTGGCGGTCGTACGCCTAGACGACTATCGGCGGGCGGTAGAGGTTGCACAAGCGCTCGCCAGTGGTGGTGTCTCGGTGCTCGAGTTTACCCTAACGGGCAAGGGCGCGATCGAAGCTATATCTACCGTGCGGGGTGCTCTAGGCGACACGGTCTGTGTTGGTGTGGGCACGGTCTTGCAGGCCGAAGACGCGCAAGCGGCTATTGATGCCGGCGCGCAGTTTGTGGTGACGCCGGCTGTCCGCAAGGCGGTCATTGCTGCCTGCGTTAATCGCAATACGCTGGTTTTGTCGGGCGGCTTTACACCCACCGAGCTATTAGAAGCCTACGAGGCCGGCTCAGAGTTGGTAAAGCTGTTCCCGGCCCAACAAGGTGGCCCGCGCTACCTCAAAGATGTACTTGCGCCCTTGCCTTTTCTTAAACTGGTACCGACGGGTGGGGTCAGTGCCGAGAATGCGCGAGAATACTTGGCGGCGGGTGCTGTTGCGCTGGGCATCGGCGGCAATCTCGTTTCGAACAAACTTGTGGCGGCCGGCGCGTTTGATCAGATTACGGCAGTCGCACGAGCATGTGTCGCAGCCGTGCAGGGATAATGGACGAAGTCTTTCTTATGCCCCGTCGTCCATTTCTCCATGACCAAAGTGATCATTCCAGGTAGTAGCGGCTCGCTCCAGTTTCCGCCGCAGCGACTCTTCATCGCCCGTTGCAATCTGCTGAGCTAGCCCGTCTAGCTGCTCCTGTAAGGCCTGGATCGCTGACACAATCCCCCGTGGATTGGTAAGCAGTACGTCAAGCCACATTGGAACGTTGTCGGTCGCCTTTTTCGTGCTTTCGCGAAAGCCACCCGCCGCCACGGCCCAGGCGAGGCTCCCACCCGCATTCTGGGCCGTATCAATTAACGCGAGTGGCAAGATCCGCGGCAAATGGCTAATCAGGGCTACGACCTGATCATGCTGAATTGCATCTAGGAGCAAAGGCCGTCCGCCAATTGCCGCCACCAAATGTTCGGCGAAAGCCTGAGTCGCCGGAGACATGCGTGCCGTTGGGGTCAATATAAACATTTTGTCCAGGAATACCGTGGCATCAGCTTTATCGAGTCCCGACGTGCTCTTGCCACACATGGGATGGCCGCCAATCGCCTGGACGCGGACAGGTAGTGCATTCATCGCGCTGACGACTTGCTCTTTCGTGCCACCCACATCGAGCACAAGCGCCCCATCCTTTAGCAGCGGGCCAATCTGCTGCAGGATCTTGATGATTTGGCGGACCGGAGTCGCGAGCACGATCAAATCGGCGTCAGCGACAACCTCGAGCAGAACGGTTGCTCCCCGGTCAATCAATCCTCGCTGTAAGGCGTCAGCAACAACGCTATTATCTGTGTCGACACCTACTACGTCTATGTATAATGCGTTGAGTTTCATTGCCGCAGCGAATGAGCCGCCGATTAAGCCTAAGCCAACAATGATTGCTTGCTTACCCAGCCCTTCTCGCGCTTGAAATTCATCTCGGCTCATCGCACTAGACTGGAGGTCATAGTTTTGTGGTAGCCTTTATGGCCATGCTGCTTAGCTCAGATCCTGAGGGTACGAGCCCAGCACGCGCAGAAACGTTGACAGTTCCGCTAGTTCTCGCAACGCGTCCTGCACCATTTCACTCGCTTGACTACCTTCGAAGTCGAGATAGAAGAAATATTCCCACCGGCGTCCGCGCAACGGCCTGCTCTCAATCTTCGTCAGATTAATACTGCGGACTGCGAAGACTGACATGGCTTGGTAGAGCGCGCCGGGGATATGCTCCAGCGAACAAACAATCGACGTCTTCGCCTTCTGGTCTTCCGCCGGGATCAAGGCTTCAAGGCTTAAGACTAGGAAACGCGTGTAGTTGTCAACGTCATCTTCGATACCTTCTGCCAAAATCTCTAAATCATAGACCTCGGCAGCGCGACGACTGGCAATCGCGCCAGCATCCCGCAACTCTTCAGTGCGTAACCGTCGCGCTCCGACAGTCGTATCCGACGTCGCCTCCCGTTCGACACCGAGCTGTGCAAGATATTTGCTACATTGTGCCAAGGGCTGGGGATGGCTAAGAACACGTTTGAGTTCAGCAATTCGCACGCCCGGCAGAGCCAGCAGGATGTTCTGCACGTGATAGTTCAACTCACCAATTATGTGGAGTTGATGCTCCAATAACATATCATAATTACTGTGGATGCTGCCGGCCAACGAGTTCTCAATCGGCAGCACGGCTTGCGCGGCCCGACCGTCCTGTACAGCGGCGAAGATCGCTTCCACCGATGGGCAATGTACCGGCTCCATATCATGTGGCCGGTACTGCAGTGCGGCCCCTTCGCTATTAGAGCCGGGCTGTCCAAGAAAAGCAATCCGCATCCTACCTGCTCTCAATACGTGACGTTGGAACAATAGCCAAGCCGCCCTAAGTGGCTTGGCTATTGTAGCATGCGTTATGCTGCCCTTATTGATGTGGCAGTGTCCCGAGAGTTGCCTTCAGGGTCAACTGCTGACTCTAGCGGAGCACGGTCAACGAGTTTGTTATATAGGCGCGGTCGGCGTCGGTTTCCACCAGTCGCAGTTGTCGTACAATACAAACAGTGCAGTATTGGCACAAGCTACTTAACAGTTGCTAAGACATGATCAGTAGATTGGGAGCATATGAATTCAACAGTCGATTACCGGCGACCGAAGCACTTGAACGAGATGGACGATCTACGAGATATGGGACGCTTCCCGGTGCCGATCTATGTTGGCGCTACAGGCAATATCTTATTCACGTTGCTGCTGACCTACGCGCTTCAAGGGCGCTACAAAGAACGATACGTCTTGCCGGTCTGGGCGTTAGCCATCATCTCAAGTAACCTCCTGCCGGTCGTTGTCCTCCGGTCGCAAATGGACGAAACGACCCACTACCCCTTGATCGAAGAAATGGATTTCGTGGCCGACCAGCATAAATTCTCGACCTGGGTGTATGCAATTGCTTCAGCCAATATGTTTGTTTGGATTTTGCTGGCGTGGACACTCTGGAGCTACCGTCGCTCACCTACGACCTTCTTGGGGATGTTAGGAGTTGCGTTTGTGTGCACCTTCTTTCCCGCGTGGATTCGCTTGGTCCCTTTCGAGGGGTCAGGAGCGTCGGAGCCCAACCATAGTCAAATTTGGTAACGCCCGATCGCCATCTGGACTATACGTCTGATGCTACAGGAGGATCTGCTGTTGCCTACCTTGCCCACGAAGCTTGCTGATGCCACAATCGCCTTACACAGCAACCAGTTGGAGCTTGATGTATATATCAATGCACTGTGTGATCGGATTGACGCGCTTGAACCCCGCTTGCAGGCCTTGCTACCGGAGCCGGAGCGCCGTGCTCGCCTCCTGCAAGAGGCAGCCACCCTCCGTCGCCGGTACCCCAGCCCCGCGGAACGGCCTCCCCTCTATGGCATCCCAGTAGGCGTTAAGGACATCTTTAGGGTCAATGGCTTTCCGACCGGTGCCGGCTCGCAACTACCTTCAGACCTATTTGCGGGCACCGAAGCAGCCAGTGTTACAACACTTCGTGCTGCAGGAGCGCTCATTCTCGGCAAAACTGTTTCCACCGAGTTCGCCTATTTTGAGCCTGGACCGACGCGCAATCCGGTCAACCTAGACCATACGCCGGGTGGATCGAGTAGTGGCTCGGCTGCTGCGGTTGCGGCGGGTTGCTGTCCACTGGCCCTCGGCACGCAGACGGTCGGATCGGTCATCCGTCCGGCAGCCTTTTGTGGCGTCATCGGCTACAAGCCGACCTACGGCCGCATTGCGACCGGTGGGGTCATTCCCTTTTCCGCCTCAGCCGATCATGTTGGGCTATTTACACAAGATGTCGCCGGCCTAGAACTCGCTGCTTCGCTGCTTTGCACAGGTTGGGCGTCACCACTGCGACGCGAGGCCACGTTGCCCATCCTTGGGGTCCCCACCGGCCCTTATCTTGCCCAAGCGTCGGCTGAGGCACTTACGGCCTTCGAGGCTCAATTGGCCGTGCTGGCAACTGGCGGGTATGTTATACGTCGTGTTCCTGCCTTTGACGACATCGCTGCCCTCACGCTGCGTCATCAGCAGCTCATCTTTGCCGAGATGGCTGCCGTCCAGGCCGCCTGGTTCCCTCACTACCACGAGCTTTACCGGCCACGTACGGCGGAAGCGATCCGTATTGGCCAGGCGGTGAGCTCCACGGAGGTAGCCGAAGCGCAGATGTCACAACAACGGGTACGGGATCACCTAGAAGCGTTGATGACCGATGCTGGTGTTGACGTGTGGGTCACGCCCGCTGCACTTGGTCCGGCTCCGTTCGGCCTTGAGCGGACCGGCGATCCGGCCATGAATCTACCATGGACGCACGCTGGCCTCCCCACATTGACTCTTCCTGCTGGCGTTGCCGCAAACGGGCTACCCCTCGGCCTACAATGTAGCGCTGCATGGATGGCCGACGAGCGCTTGATTGAGTGGGCCGCACCACTGGCTGCCTTATTAGCTGCGAGTTGAGGCGTCAGGGAGGAGGCCACGTGCGGGGAGCCCGGCTGCGCTATAGACTGCGTCAATAACCTGCATATTACTGACTGCATCGGTTGCGTTCGTCAGTACCTGTGTACTGCTTCGAACCGCGTCGGTGAAGGCGCGCAGCTGGTAGGCATAACTTGGCAGACCTTCCACATGTTCGTGGCGATCGCCGTGGACACCCCGAACAATAATGTGGTTGTATAGGTGCGGCAAAAACGGACAGGCGACATGCATCTGGCCTGCGCTCCCGTGTACTATCGCGGTCATGCGCAAGAGCCGCATGGAGAGCAGTGCACAAACCATTCGGGCAGTACGACCATCCGCAAATCGGAAATCGGCCGCCATGTACCTGTCAACGTTTGCTCGAATGAGCCGTGGTTGTGCTCGGATGACCTGTGGCTCAGCACTTGCCAAGTAGCGTATCAGATTGATGGCATAGCAGCCGACATCCATCGTCGCGCCGCCGCCGAGATCGTAGTGATACTGAATACTATGGGGCCAGAGCAGCGGGACGCTAAACTCGACCTCGATATGCATGACTTGCCCAAGCTCACCGCTATGAATAATCGTCTTGAGTCTCTGTGCGAGCGGGTGGTACCGGTAGTGGAAGCCCTCCATCAACACGCGGCCTGTTTCACGAGCTACACGTGCCACCTCTGCGGCCTCCCGCGCATTTGCCGCCAGCGGCTTCTCGCATAGCACATGCTTGCCGGCCTGCAATGCTTTGATCGTCCAGGTTGCGTGCAAACTGTTAGGTAGGGGCAGGTAGATCGCATCAATTTTGGGATCGGCCACGAGAGCGGCGTAGGACTCATGAACATGTGCTATGCCATATCGCTTAGCAAAACGGCGGGCCCGCGCTGGATCGCGTGCGGCTAGCGCCGCTATCTTGACATCGGCCATACGCCGGCTGGGGCGTACCAATGCTACTGCCGCGAGTGGGGCAGCACCAAAGATGCCGATTCGCACTGCCGAACCCATACGTTGCCTCCTCTGTGGTACACTCTCGCACCATGCCGCGCGTCGAGCGGGCACTACGAACCGACTTGAGAAAGGCTCGGCCATGCTTGTGCCACAGCGACCGATGAATCGAGTCGAGCGCATCGTCGCTCGATTTCTTGTCTCCCGTCCCGGCCACTGGTTCGGCCTCTACGTCTTACCTAGGCTTGATCGCCCACTCCTGCGCTTGTCTCGCGGACGCTTTAGTATGTCTCCTGGGCAGCCGATTCTGTTGCTGATGAGCACCGGGGCGAAAAGTGGGCGGCGGCGCGCGACGCCCCTCTTGTTCCTGCCCGACGGCGATAACATCATCGTGCTTGCCTCGAATGGTGGCCTCGCCCGTCATCCATCCTGGTACTACAATGTTCAGGCGCACCCACAGGTCACCGTCTATCGGGCGGGCCAAACCAAGCGCTACCTAGCGCGTGAGGCGCGGGACGAGGAACGTGCGGAATTGTGGCGCAAGGCCATGGATTACTATGTTGGCTTTGCTTTGTATGAGCAATGGACCAAGCGACAGATCCCGGTGATCGTGCTCCAGCACGAACTATTGCGGACGCGGCAAACCAGTTGAGCTTGCCGCGCCCAACCCCCTACATCAGGGCTGCGTCTAGAGTGATCGCGAGACCACTTCGGAGCAAGTTTGAGACCGGACATTTCTTCTCGGCCTCTTCTGCGAAGCGTTTGAAGGCCGCCTTATCGACGCCCGGCACTCGCCCACGCGTCACGAGATGCATCTTATTGATCGAGCCATTATCCAGCGTAATGGTCGCTTTCGTCTCGATTTCATCAGGCACATGACCTTGCTGGCTGAGATAGTTGGAAAAGGCCATGCTATAACACGCCGCGTGCGCTGCCGCGATCAACTCTTCGGGATTGGTGCCTTTGGCATTCTCGAAGCGTGTTGCATACGTGAAGGGTGTGGCCTGCAAAACGCCGCTTGTACTGTCAATCTGACCTTTGCCACTCTTAAGGTCGCCGCGCCAGGCACCCGTGGCAGTCCGTTCAATTCCGGCCATTGTTGGCCTCCTCTACGTAGGGACGCGTTCCGCGTCACGGATTTACCGTATGTCATAGCATAAACAGCGCCTTGGGCCCGTAATGTCATCATTCCAGTTGTGGCGCTCCTCGAATTCAAGGATAATCTGTCAGATGTGCGGCAGGCAGCGCAGCATGTGGCAAAGGATGTACGCTCATGACACGACTACGAGCAGTATTGGTAGGTGCGGGCGGAATGGGACGGAATTGGGCCAAAAACCTTGATGCCTCGCCCGAGGTCGAACTAGTCGGCTGGGTAGATATCCAGCCAGGCCAAGCCAGTCGTTCGGCCGGCGAACTCGGGCTTACGCCTGCCTATACAGGTGAGGATCTCGCTGAGGCGCTCCAAGATGTAGCGCCCGACTTCGTGGTAGATGTATCAATACCCGAAGCTCACCATGCTGTGACGCTCCAGGCCTTGGCAGCCGGTCTGCCCGTCCTTGGCGAGAAGCCGATGGCCGACACAATGGAGCATGCCCGTGAGATGGTCGCGGCTGCCGAGCAGGCCGGTAAGCTCTATATGGTCAGCCAGAGCCGGCGCTATCAGCCGGAGTTACAGGCCTTACGGCGCCTGATCACGGCACATCTGGGTCCGCTAGGTATCCTCAACTCCGACTTTTATATCGGTGCGCACTTCGGAGGCTTCCGTGATGCCATGGCCAGTCCATTACTGTTGGACATGGCGATCCATACCTTTGATGCTGCTCGCTATCTTAGCGGCAGCGATCCGGTTGCGGTGTATTGCGAAGAGTTCAACCCAACCTGGAGCTGGTATACCGGTAATGCCTGCGCGACGGCGATCTTCGAGATGAGTGGGGGCTTGCGCTATACCTACCGTGGCAGCTGGTGCAGCGAGGGTCTGCATACATCCTGGGAAGGTGAGTGGCGCGCCGTTGGATCGCGGGGCACCGCTACCTGGGATGGTGCCGGGCCGCCGACCGCGGAGGTCGTCTCCGGGAGTGGTGACTTTCACGCGCAAACGGAAGCACGCACCGCCGTCGTTGAACATACTATCGCACAGGGCATTGCCGGCCCCTTACAAGACTTTGTGCAGGCCGTAAGGACCGGCGCAACACCAATGGGTGAGTGCCACGATAACTTCAAAAGTTTGGCGATGGTATTTGGGGCGATCGAGTCGGTTCAAACCGGGCAACGAGTCACGATCGACGGTGGAAAAGTGCATTAGCATATTAAAACCTATTGACTAATCTGGTATAGTATTTGTAGGGGCCATTTCGTTCAATATCTTTGTTCTCCTCCTACGTCGCTGTTCGTCACCTTTCGCTTACGGCCGCGCCAGGTGCGTGCGCATATGTGCGTCGCCGCTGGCAACCTTAATATACCTGAGAATCAGGGTAAGGAGGTTGGCGAGGCACAAACATGCTGCCAAACCAGGCGGAGCTGCCTGCACGGTTGCTACCCACTCCGGCGTTGTGGCTGAATTATCCCGCACCCGGCCCACGATGGCGGAGGTTTGCGCACCGAACGAGGCATCTGCTTGTATCCCATCAATGTCCCCGGACGCTTGAGTCGATGGCAAGTCAGCAAAGGATGGGACCAATGCGGAAATTTATCACCCTTGCAAGTGTAGCCTTAGCCATGCTTGCACTTGTAGTCGGAGGTGCTCCATATTATGCTAGTGCCTCCTCACACCGCGAAGCGCCGCTTATCAGCAGCGATCCGCAAGCGGATGGAACGGACCTTTACGCCTGGGTTAGCAACGACCGGCCTGACTCGGTGACGTTTGTCGCCGACTACATTCCGCTCGAGGAGTCATACGGCGGCCCTAATTATTACCGCTTTGGCGACGACGTCCTGTATGAGATCAACATCGACAACAATGGCGATGCGCAGGACGAAATCACCTTTCAGTTCCGTTTCCATACGCAGGTAGGCAACGGCAACACCTTCCTCTACAATACCGGTCCGGTCAGATCGATCGATGACCCCAACCTTAACGTGAAGCAATTTTACTCGGTCTCGCTCCTCGGTAAGGGCGGGAATAATGACCCGGCCCGCTCGGGGACTGTCATTGCGGACAACCTCCCGGTTGCGCCGTATGATGTGGGTCCGAAGTCGTTCCCTGATGGCTACGAGAAGGTTGCCATGCAGGCCGTGCGAGACATTGGCCATGGCATCAAGGTCTTCGCGGGACCGCGCGATGACCCATTCTTCATTGACCTGGGCGGTACATTCGACCTGCTCTCGGGCATTCGCGGGCGCGACGATCTTAGCGGCTTAAACGTCCATACGATTGCGCTCCAGGTGCCGATTGCCGGCCTCAAAGGACCGAATGATAGCGTGATAGGTGTCCGCACGACCGCTTATCGGCGGACGATGCGCGTCACACAAACGTCGGTCACACCGCTTCAGGCGACCGAGCCGGTGGTCCAGGTATCCCGCCTTGACATGCCGCTGGTCAATGAAGTGGTCATTCCGCTGGCGCTTAAAGATACCTTCAATACTCTAAAGCCCGAGCAGGATGCCCAAATCTATACCAGTGGTACACCTGCCGGCGACCTGCTTAAGAAGTCCGTACTCGATCCCGAGCTGGCACGTCTGATGCACGGTATCCTAGGGGTTAATGTGCCACCGCCACCGCGCAATGACATCTTCACTATCTTCTTGACCGGCATTCCGCAGCTTAACCAGCCGAAGACGGTGACACCTGCCTCACTGCTGCGCCTCAACATGGCCATTCCCCCCTCGGACCATCCCAACCGGCTGGGCCTCTTGGGCGGTGACGTAGCGGGCTTCCCCAACGGCCGGCGACCGGCCGACGATATCACTGACATCTCGCTACAGGTCGTGGCCGGTGCCACGCCTTTCACCCCCGGCTTCGAGGCGAATAGCAAGCTTGGGGATGGTGTTAACGGCAACGATGTACCTTTCAAGGCTAGCTTCCCCTATCTCGCTCCACCCCATGACTATACGGAAGGGAAGTAAGTGTTCCGCTCCGAATCCCACGCCTGCTCCTGCAGGTGTGGGATCGGGGCCTGAGAGCCATGCCAAATCCTCCCATAGGAGACGTTGAGGATGAACGTATCTGTCCCACGTTTGAACCCTTCGCGAGTAGCCGTGGCGGTACTCACCGTCGCGGCACTCTTGCTTGTTCCACGTCTCGTTGGCGTGTGGAGTGTTAAAGATCCCCCTCCGGTGCTAAATGTCAGGGCTCGAGCCGATCCGAATAGCCGGAGTAATGACACGGATTCAGCTATTGCAGGGTTACAACAGCGCCTGCGGACGCATCCGCGTGAAGCTACTTCCTATATCGGCCTGGCCCAGGCCTATCTCCAAAAAGTTCGCGAATCAGGCGATCCGGCCTTGTATACGAAGACCGATGCATTATTGCATCAGGCTGAAACTCTCGAGCCAAACCAAGCCGATCTATTTGCAACGCAGGGCACGCTGGCTCTGGCGCGCCATGATTTCGCCACGGCCTTGAAACTCGGCCAGCATGCCGTCCAGATGAATCCCCAGGCCGCACGCTATTATGGCGTCGTAGTCGATGCCCAGACCGAGCTCGGTATGTATGATGCGGCCCGCGACTCGCTGCAGGCAATGGTCGATCATCGACCCGACTTTAACTCGTTTTCTCGCATAGCCTACGCTCGAGAACTGCGGGGCGATACAGAAGGTGCTATCGCGGCCATGCAACGTACAATCGCGGCCGGCGGTGCCGTGCCGGAAAACGCCGCCTGGGCCTATGTCCAACTTGGAAATTTGTATTTCGGTCGTGGCAACCTCACCGCAGCCCAGCACAATTATGACTCGGCCCTGCTTACCCTAGCGAACTATCCCGCAGCCTTAGCCGGGCAAGGTCGCGTCGCAACCGCCAATGGCCAGTTGCAGCAGGCGACCGTCTTATTTCAATCAGCCCTTGATCGCATGCCCCTCCCTGAATACGCCATCGCGCTTGGAGATATTTATGCGCAGCTAGGGCATCAAGCTCAGGCGCAGCGCCAGTACGGGCTGGTTCAGGCGATGGATCAGTTGCTTAGCGCGAATGGCGTCAACACGGATTTGGAAACGGCGTTGTTCTTCGCGGATCATAATCTCGAAATCGCAACTGCACTAAAACGAGCACAAGCAGCCCATGCCGCACGGCACAGCATCAATGCTGCCGATAGTCTCGCCTGGACGCTCTACAAAAGTGGTGATCCTCAGGCTGCCGAGCCTTACGCTGCCGAAGCGCTCAAGCTCGGCACCCAAGATGCGCTCAAGCTCTTTCACGCCGGCATGATTGCACACGCCTTGGGTAAACCCGACCAAGCCCGTGGTTACCTGCACCAAGCCCTCGACCTGAATCCACACTTTTCGCTGTTGTATAGTGATCTTGCAGTGAAGACGCTGTCCGAGTTGCAGACTGTGCCGCACGCGGAGGGGACAAAATAATGTGCTTCCGCCAGCAGCTACGCCGGGCTGCCACTCTACAAGGACTTCTGTTCCTGCTGGCTTTGCTCGTATGGCGACCGGCAGCGGTCGCAGCACACCCATTGGGCAACTTCACGATCAAC
>JBBRHB010000005.1:0-23613 GCA_038223355.1 Chloroflexales bacterium | reverse complement strand
CGGGCGACTGCCCAGTCAGGAAATTGTCTGGCGGCGGACGTATCTTTGCCGTGGGTCGTCCCGCGGCCGCCGAAGCCCGCGACAACGTCGTGCTGCCCGAGCAGGGCAGCCGCACGGTGCACAAGATGCAGCTGGGCCGGGCCACGGTAGGCCAGGATGGCCGTTTGAATGACCGGCAGCTCCGGGTCATGCGAACCGGGAATGAGGTAGATCGGAACTCCTAGCTTGCCAAGGATCATAAGGGCCGCGCTGTAGGCCGCTTGCTGCCGCTTTGGTAAGTGGATAGCATCGTCCGCCTGTCCGTGCGTCGCTCGCCTGTCACCTCCGGGATCGATCAGATTGCCAAGCACACAGATGGCCTCGATGTGCTCAGGAGCGACATGCGCCGTGATTGTCTCCAGGCGCTCCAGCCGTCCCGCAATGTCGTTGATGACCAAGATGTTCATAGGAACCTCCTCGTTCCAGTATCGACCCTCGCTAGGATGGATGTACATGGATAGTGTAGCGTAGGGCCATCCATTTTTGAGTATAGCGGCGACTTGGCTGCTGTTGGAGGAAGGAGTGATTACGGGGGGTGACGATTCCGCTACTGTGGTATCTAGGTTTTTCCCTTAAGCTACAAACTATAGATGTTATATGTAGGAAAAATTATGGATCTGATCACGACCAACCTCCACGAGCACATTGGCACGATCACCCTTAATCATGGCACCAAGCACAACTGCATTAGTTCGCAGCTGGTTGAGCAGTTAATTGCGGCTTTTGACGAGATGGAACGGGCCGACGCGTATGTCGTTGTACTGCGTGCACTCCCAGGAGTTAAGGTCTGGTCGGCGGGCCATGACATTGCGGAGCTGCCCGATGGACGGCGGGACCCACTGGGCTACCGGGATGCGTTAGAACAGCTCCTGCGCCGGGTGCAGGACTTCCCGTCGCCGGTGATCGCCATGGTCGAAGGCAGTGTGTGGGGCGGAGCCTGCGACCTCTGTATCTCCTCGGACCTGATCGTGTGTAGTGAGGATACAACCTTTGCAATTACCCCGGCCAAGCTGGGCTTACCCTACAATGCCTCCGGCCTCGTCCACTTTCTCCAAGTCCTCGGCCCGCAACAGGCCAAGGAAATGTTGTTTACCGCGCAACCGATCACGGCCCAGCAAGCCTTGCATGCCGGCATGGTGAACCATGTCGTGCCACGCAACGAGCTAGATAGTCTCACATATCAGATCGCCGCGACGATCACGCAAAATGCGCCGTTGGCTGTTCGGGTCCTCAAAAACCAATTTCGTCTGCTGCTGCGCGGCCAGATGCTTTCAGCCGAAACCTTTGAAAATATTCAAGGCATGCGTCGCGAGGTGTATGACAGTCAGGATTATCTTGAGGGCATTCTGGCCTTCAAAGAACATCGCAAACCCGTATTTACGGGTCACTAAACGTAAGATAATACCAGGAGCGGGAGACTGCTCCTGGTGCCGCAATGCTGTTGGCAGGAGGCGAACCGCCCCCCGTTAGGGCTGCTGCCAGGAATCGACCACTAGTCGGAAGATATCTGACTCGGTGATCATGCCGACGACGTGCTCGTCAACCACCACGGGTAACCCGCTCACCTTGCCCCTGATCATGCGCCCTGCCGCTTCCTGAATCCCCTGATCGGGCGTAACGGTCACTGGCGTGCGCGTCATAATCTCGCCGACCGTCAGCCCTGCTAGGGCAAACAGGGCGTCGACGCGGGCGGTTTCCTCCTGGCTAAAGGGAATAACCTGGAGGATATCGCTCCGCGTCACGATGCCACAAAGCTTGGCCTCCGTGTCAACCACCGGGAGCCGGCGAACGTTGTGGCGCTGCATCAGTTCATAGGCGCTGATCAGCGGCATATCCGCCCGCGTCGTGATCGGCGTGGTCGTCATCCAATCCTGGACCAATACCTGGTGAAGCTGCATGGTTGGCATCCTTAGCTGGTTAGTGCTTTCCGTCGTGTCCCTGCTTGTTCGTCAGGCATGGATGGAAGACGAGAACCGGCAGGTGTGTACCTCGGATTACCTTATCGGCGGTACTCCCGAGCAGCAGCCGGCCGGGCCCATGGCGCCCATGCGTAGCCATCGCGATCGCGTCGATCGCATGCTCCCGCGCATCCTGGAGAATGGCGCTTGCCGCCTGTTGGCCATAAACGACCCGCTGTAGGATCGGTCCCTGCACCCCTTGGCGGTGGAGGCGGTCGGCGACCTGCTCGAGGTAGTTGCTGGCTGCAGCGTGCTCCTCCGCCTCGGCCTCCACGCCCGGACCACCCGCGTACAGCACCGGATCATAGCCCACTAGCATATACGGCTCAACGACACGCAGAAGGGTGTACCTGCTATCCATGTGTGTACCAAAGGCAACGACGCACCCAAGAATGGCTTCTGCTTCCGCTGACCCGTCCAACGGGATCATGATCTGCTTGCAAGTAGATACCAGCACCGGCTTGGCCAGACTCTCGTCTGGACGGAGCAAGAGTATCGGCACCTTGCTTTCGCGTACGAGTGTGTCGGCCGTGCTGCCTAGCCAGAAGCGGGCGAACCCGCCGCGGCCGTGTGTCGTCATGACCATTACATCGATGTTGTGCGTCTGCTGGTATTCAATCAAGGCCGGCATCAGCGGGGCGTCGAGCAGGGCTGTGCTGACGCTTATGTTCCCGTTGCCCGCAACACGCTTGCGTAGCTGCTCAAGATAGGCCTGCTCCTGCCGGCGCATGTCTGCCTCCACCTGTGGGTCGACGTCGTCCAATAGTAGCCCATCGACGTAGGTGGTAACAATCGGAATATGTACCTGCACGAGGTGTAAGACCGCATGAGCACGTCGCGCCAGCGCCTGGGCACTGGGGAGCGCCTGCTCGCTGAATGCCGAGCCATCCAGCGGAACAAGGATTGCCTGATACATACAGAACCTCCTTCGCATCTTATCGTACAATAGCGCGCAGCGGCCACCAGCGGGGATAAGGCCTCATTACCTGACGTGATGAATTCACCACCGGCGCAAACTGACACGATCTGAGGATCACGATGTACGACACGATCATTATTGGCCTCGGTGGTATGGGCAGTGCCACCGCCTACCAACTGGCCCGCCGCGGCAAGCGCGTGCTGGGCTTAGAGCGCTTCACCCCCGCGCATAATCAGGGCAGTAGCCACGGTAAATCCCGAATTATTCGCCAGGCCTATCTCGAAGACCCCGCCTACGTCCCGCTCCTCCTCCGCGCCTACGAACTGTGGGAGCAAATCGAACGAGACTCCGGCAGGCATGTACTCACGCTCACCGGCGGTCTTATGATCGGCAACGAGCAGAGCCAGACCTTTCGCGGCAGTGTGCAAAGTGCCCAGCAGTGGAACTTACCGCACGAAATCCTGAATGCTCGCGACCTTGCCCGCCGCTTTACCCCGCTGCAACCATCTCCGGACATGGTTGCGCTCTACGAAGCCAAAGCCGGGTTTGTGCACCCCGAAGACAGCGTGTGGGCGCATCTGCAAGAGGCGATGCGCCTCGGCGCCAGTCTTCGTTTCACCGAGCCGGCGGTCAACTGGGAAGCGACTGCTGCCGGTGTGCGGGTAACAACCGCGCAGGGGGTATATGAAGCAGAAACGTTAGTGCTTGCACCAGGGGCGTGGGCCCCAGAACTGATGGCTGATCTCCAGTTGCCGTTCAACATCACGCGCCAGACACTATACTGGTTTGAACCGCTCGGCGGCGTAGAACCGTTTGCCGTTGGGACATTTCCGATCTACATCTGGGAACTGTCTGACGGCACACAATTCTATGGCTTTCCCGCGCAACCAGGCGTCCCCGGCGTGAAAGTAGCCTTTTTCCACTTGGGCCTGCCCTGCGACCCCAATACTGTTAATCGTATCGTGAACGACGACGATGTACAACGCATGCGAGCTGTAATCGGGCGATGTATCCCATCGTTGAACGGCGAACTCCTGAACACATCGACCTGCTTATATACTGAAGTGCCGGACCAGCATTTCATCATTGCATTGCATCCCCACCATGCCAACGTCGTGCTTGCCTCACCATGTAGCGGCCACGGCTATAAATTCTGTAGTGTCGTGGGGGAGCTTCTGGCCGACCTCGCGACCGACGGCCACACCGCCCAGCCGATCGATCTCTTCAGTCCGGCACGCTTTGGTGCGTGAGCGGTAGCGTCCGCGCTTACTGCGCCGGCCCCGCCTGCCCATCCCGACGTTATGGCTTGGGAAACCTGTTTGCCGCCCGTGCTCGCGCCTTGGCAGCCTCTTCTGGGCGGCTCTTCGGTGCTGCATTCGTCTCGAGCGAACTGAGCAGGTTGCGCGAGGCTGCTGCTATCTCGTCAACGGCAGCCAGAAAGGCAGCTTCGTTGGCTTTTGATGGCGTGTTAAAGCCGCTCACCTTGCGCACGAATTGTAAAGCTGCCCCATGAATCTCGTCCTCGGTCACAGGTGGTTCAAAGTTGAAGAGCGTTTTGATGTTTCTACACATAAAAGTAGATGCTCCTAGCAATGCAGGTTATCAACTGTTCCTTTTATAGCACATCTGCACAGAATCGCGGGGGCCTCTTTGGACGATTCGCCTATAGAACTTGCTTTCTAACAGATGTATAGTAGCTACACGATGGCCGCCTACCGTACTTGCCTAGTATTCCTTATTGCCGGCACGATCTTCCCGTTCAAAGGTCCAATCAAAGATCAAAGCGGTACGGTGCAGATCAAAGATAGCGAGTAGCCAGAAGGAAACTCTATGGGCAATCTGGTGGTTTTCAATGGCGGCCTGATGCGTGGTCAGTCCGCCCATTGGAAGATTGCGGGCACAACATTTCTCGAAGAGGTCCAGACCGCACCTTGCTACCGGCTGTATTCGATCAATGATGTGCACCCGGCAATGGTGCGCGATGACTCTCACGGAGTTGCAGTAGCTGCGGAACTCTATTACGTCCCCGACGAGCGCTGGCCGCATATTCGGGATATTGAGCCACGCGATCTGTATCTCGGGCCGGTTGAACTGGCCGACGGGCGAATGCTCGAAGGCATGTTGGGCGATGAACGCTACGTTCTTCAGCACGGCAAGGATATTTCTGCCTTTGGCGGCTGGGCCGCCTACCCCTACCGTGCCATGTTCAATCGAACGGATGGCGACCCTGCGGTCCCGGCTTTTCCACTCTTTGTCAACGGCACCTTGATGCGGGGCTTGCAACTGCACAACAATCTGAAACGCGCACCATTTCTTGGGCTGCAGCGCACCGAGCCGCGCTATCGTCTCCACAGCATTAACGACATCCACCCAGGCATGTACCGGCTGCATGATCACGAGCCGGGTGGCATTAGTATACCTGGCGAACTGTACCTCGTCTCTGAGCAACTGTGGCCCGAGCTTGAGGCCAGCGAGCCCTCGCATCTCTACCGTGGTCGCGTCATGCTGGCAGACGGCAGCGTGGTCTGGGGTATCTTGTATCCTCGTGCGTTGGCCGAGGGTCATTACCCCGATATTTCCGCACACGCTGGCTGGCGGGAATATGTCGCAGGCGCGTTCGGATGACAACACCTATACTTGCTGAGCTATGAGGCCAGTCTAAGAATGATTACGGCGCAAGGCGGGATCTTTGGCTGGGTCACCCCCTCGGCGCGCTTACTGGAGGTTTTATGACGATGGTACTGAGCGAGACGCTGTTGGCTACTATGCCAGGTAGCCTAGTTGTTCCCGCAGATCCCTACCCGTACGCCTTCGACGTGGCGACAACTGCGCTCGTCATAATCGATATGCAAATCGATTTTTGCGGCAAAGGCGGCTATGTCGACCGCATGGGCTATGACCTCTCGCTAACCGCTTGCACCATCGGCCCGATCCAACGACTGCTCGCGGCGGCGCGCCAAGCAGCCATGACCGTTATCCATACCCGCGAAGGCCATCGCCCGGATCTGTCCGACTGCCCACCGAACAAGCGCTGGCGGAGTGAACGAATTGGGGCTGGCATTGGCAGCCCCGGTCCGATGGGTCGCATCCTGGTCCGCGGCGAACTAGGTTGGGAAATCATCCCCGAGTTGACCCCGGCGCCCGGCGAGTTGGTCATTGACAAGCCCGGCAAGGGCAGTTTTTACGCTACCGATCTAGAACTCATGCTGCGGACACGCGGTATCAGCCACATGATTCTCACAGGCATAACCACCGATGTATGTGTACACACCACCATGCGCGATGCGAATGATCGTGGCTTTGAGTGTCTCATCCTTTCAGACTGCACCGGTGCGACCGACTATGGCAATCATCTCAGTGCGCTCAAGATGGTCAAAATGCAAGGCGGAGTCTTCGGAACGGTTGCTGAATCGCCGCCGTTGATCACGGTCCTGGAGCAGCACACCGCTTTGCGCTGACATCGTGATTACCCACACCCCTATTTGCCGACTCTTCTTCCGTCGTCGCGGTGGGAATGACTGACGGTGCAACTGTTGCACCGTCAGTCATTAAGAGAACGTGCTGAGCAGAAGCTCGGTTTTGTGTGCCGCCTCCCACGCGCCCGCTGCTTGTTGCAGCGCCTGTCCTCGCTCCCACGCTTGACGGGCACCTTCTGCATCCCCACGGGCCAGTAACATGCGTCCGTAATCGACATCAATCGCGGCGACGATCAACGGTTTATCGGCTGTGATCGCCAGTGTACGGCCTGCTGAAATCATCACCTCGGCTTGTTCCCATTCCTCCATCGTCACATTAAGCGTGATCAGGTTAGCCATCACCGACAACGTGTCAACAAGCGAGCCAAGCTGTTCATATGTGTTGGCTGCAATATGTAGATGCTCCCGCGCTGCTGCCCACTGCCCAAGCTGCAGTAACGCACAGCCGATCGCGTTCTCATCGGAGGCGCGTGCATAGTGATTGCCGGCAACTTGAAAGGCCTCGCTGGTCGCTTGCCATAGTAAGAGCGCGGTCGAAATGTGCCCTTGAGCATAGCGCAGCGCCGCAAAAGTCGACTTGGCTTTTGCTAACCACACCGGATCGCCCACTATTTCAAAGTAGTGATTGGCAAGATTAACCCGTTGTTCTGCATCCTCGAACCGGAGTTGGTTGATCGCGACGACCGCGCCATTGAGCGCCATGCGACCTAATTCCACTGCGGAGCAGTGGGCTTCACCAATACGGTATGCTTGCTCCCAGTAGTCGCGTGCGAGCTCTAATTGGTCACGGACGTAGGCAATGCGGCCTAACTGGTTGAGCGACATTGCGACGAGTTCGAACTGCTGGTAGTTGTTAGCTAGATCGAGCGCCTGGAGCGCCAATGCATGTGCGGCCTCGTACTCATTGCAGCCACGTGCGGCTTCGCTGCGATGATTCAGCAAGCGGATTTCGTTGAGCAGATCGGCTGTTTGCCGGGTTGCCGTGAGCGCATGGTCAAGGGCAGCAGTCCATAAGCCCCAGGTCGACCAGCCCTCTACGATCGGCTGGAAGTGGAGAGCCAGCATTATCGTAAGCTCGGGCCGATCCAGATGCTGTGAGCAATCCCGGATGAGATCTACCACCTGAACCAGATTTGTCTCCAGCGTGTTTGCTGGCCGTTCAGACATCAACCAACGGGCGTGCATGGGTGCCATTTCCCTGGCGCGTGCCCGGAAGTAAACTCGTTCCTCTACGTCCATCAAGCGGCTACCTCCACGTTTGCCCTCTCAACCATGGCGAACCATCGCTCGGTGCTCGTGTTCCGGCTTCCTCGCCGCCTCATGCACGACTAGCTGCGGGCCGCCTCAACAAGCGCCCGGATGCCCGCGATATTTTGGAGCAGCCGATCCGGGAGATGATGGCGCTGCTGCAGGTATGTGGGATCGTTATAGCTCACCTGCACCTGACCATCTTCATCTTCCCAGGCGACGACCTTGAGTGGCAGGTCAAGGGCAATGCTCGGTACTGCCTGCATGAGGGGAGTACCTGCACGGGGACTGCCGAACAGCAGCAACTCTGTCGGACGCAAAGCCAATCCCACCTGCGCTGCTTCCTGCTGCTGGTCAATCCGAGCAAAAATCTTGACGTCGTGTGCTGTGAGGATTGTCTGTAAGCGGTCAAGCGTTGTGCTAACCCCATAGGAGCTTGGCAGACTAATGATGCCGCTGGCGTCAGCCATAGATTTCCTCCTTGCCACCGCATCCGGTGCAATCGGCCGTCCGTCGTGTGCCAGTATGCGTTGGCCACTATCCTGTGTCAAATCCAGAAAGTAGCGCTGCGCGCTTGCGGTAAGCTATCATCGTCGATTATGCTTAGATAACTCAGGGAGATCCAATATCATGGAAATTCGCCCAGAAACAGTCCGGGATTATGCCGCGATCGCTGGCGTCAACGTCCGTGCTTTTGGCAATCGCTCAAGTGAAGCGTTGATCGTCGCCCTCCATCGCCATGCGCGCTCCTTCGACCCGTCTTTATCACTGGTCGCCGAGCGCAGCGATCGCGTTGTTGGTCATGTCCTCTTTACGCCGCACGTGCTTCGTATCCTTGGCCAAGCGGTGCCAGCCGTCAACCTTGCTCCCATTGCCATCGAACCCATCTATCAAGGACAAGGGCTTGGCCGCAAGCTGATCGAGGAGGGACACCGCGTCGCTCAGGGCCGCGGCTATGCACTCAGCTTTTTGTTGGGCCATACCGACTATTACCCGCGCTTCGGCTATCTGACCCACGCTTTTGGTTCGTCGTCGCTCGTCACGACAGCCGGGGCGGCAGCTGATCAGCTGGCGTCACGCCAACCCACCGACGCGGACCTGCCTGCTTTGCAAGAGTTGTGGCTCTGTGAGGAGGGCCAAGTGGATATGGCCGTAGCTCCCGGTCCAGATCTGCTGGATTGGCTTAGCCCCAATCCAGCCGTCGCAGCGCTGGTCTGGCTTAAGGACAATGCAGTTGTCGGCTATACGCGCACCCATGCGGCCGACCAGAGCAAGCCGCGCGTGTTCCTGGCCGCTAGCCACGCCATAGCACGTTCTATCGCTGTTGCTTTAACAAGCCAGGCCGCCGAGAACGCGAGCCCGTCGCCGCTGATCTTACCCCTCCATCCTGCATCCGCCTCCGCCGGAGCGTTTGGAGTGCCGCGCGCTGAAAGCTGGCCTGCGGCGATGGTCTGTCCGCTCCGTCCGAGTCCCTTCGATGACTACTACGCAGCCGTGCGCGTCGGCCAACGGGCGCCGGGCCGACCGATCTGGCCTGTTGCCTTCGACCTCGAGTAAGGTGCTGCTGCCCAGTATCATGCTTAAACCAACTGCTCAAAGGCGTGTGCTACGCGCAGCAGCGTCGCATCCTCCCAATGGCGACCAATGAGCATCATCCCCACGGGCCGTCCCTCCGACATCCCACAAGGAACACTGGTCGCTGGATGCCCTGTAACATCGAATTGCACGACATTGCTGCTCATCTCGGACGAACGCAGGAACGATTCCGCTATCGAGATGTCCCCGGTCGGCAGACGGGCGGCCTTGATCGTCGTTGTCGGCATAACCAGTACATCAACGTTCGCCAGAGCGGCATCATAGGCCTCGCGCAGCGTGCGCGCCAGGTTTTGCCCTTTGGCATAGTAACGCCCATGATACTGGGTTTGCAGATACTCCCCGAACAGCAGAAACAGCTTGGCCGTGAGCGGCAGTTCCTGGCTGTGTGCCTGCTGCCCACGCGCATACGCCGTAAAGAGGCTCGTATAATAGCCGCCTTTCCAGTTCGTGCCCATCCCCTTGCCCTTGACCAGCTGTTGGGTAACGCCCTCGACCGCGATCAGAGTCCAAATGTCCCCACCCTTACGGTGCAAAGGAATAGAGATCTCGACAACCTCCGCGTGGGCCTCGGCTAAGTGATGGGCTGCCTGACGCACCATCTCATCGACGTCCGGTTCGGACAGACCCTCCCAACCGAAGCCCTCTGCAACAATGCCGACGCGCAGCCCTCGCAAATCTTCTGCCAGGAGCTGGCTATACGGCTGAGTCGGCACGTTCGGCGGTTGCCGCGGATCGAGGCCATCGCTGCCCGCAATCACTTCGAGCAGGAGCGCTGCATCGGCAGCAGTACGAGCGATCGGACCCAGGTGATCAAGCGTGAGTTCAATCGGAAACGCACCCGTATAAGGCACCAGACCGTAGGTCGGCTTATGACCTACTGCCCCACACCAGCTACTTGGCATCCGAATCGATCCGCCTTGGTCGCCACCAATCGCCATATCGACCTCGCTGGCGACGACCAGCGCAGCGCTTCCGCCCGATGAGCCGCCGGCCGCATACTCCCGGTCGTGGGGATTACGAATGGGGCCGTAGCGGGACGTATGGCTACCGCCGGAGAGGCACAAATCTTCACAGGCTGCTTTTCCCGTAATCGTGCCACCGGCGTCAAGGATGCGCGTCACGACTGTGGCATCCAACTCGGGAACATAGCCTTCCATTAGCAGGGAGCCGTTCATAAGCGGTACACCGGCCACGCATACATTGTCTTTGATTGCAATGCGCTTACCACTAAGCTTGCCGCTGGCGGCCCCTTGAATTGAGCAACGCCAGTACCACGCATTCAAAGGGTTATCTCCGGGCGGGGGCCGATACCCGGGGCTGCGCGCATATGTCACCGCCGGCCTTGGCTCGGGCAGTCGCTCAAGCTCCGCATAGGCCGGTAGCATCGTTGCAATCAACTCCTGAAATGCCCCGAGATCGTCGTCCGTCAGATGGAGATTGTACTTTTCCGCGATATCGCCCAGTTCGGTGTGTGTTGGCTTCCGTACAGGCATCACAAGCTCCTTCGACACGGCTTAGGGATACGTTTCGAGTACACTCAAGAACAGATCCCAGAACCGCTCGGGCTTCACCGCGATCCCAACCTCAGCGTTCGGCGCGGCACCCCGGCGGATGCCGACGTTCTCAACTGCTGTCACATCCGGGCGCAGGTGCCGTGCATCACACAAGGTCATGCCATAGGTCAACTCGCCCCGTAGTTCGATCCCTACATGCATCGGCTCAAAGGTCACGACCTCGGGATCAACGAGTGCTGCAACGGCCAAAGGATCGTGCATAGAGCCCCCCGACAGTCCAAAAAGTGCGGCGAGCCGTCCGCTGTAGAAGTCGAGCATGTCTGCGACGATCACGCTTGTCTTGCTGCCCATCTTGCGGATCTGTGCTCGTCGCTCGGGCGTGGCCGCAACCTGGCGCGTGACGTTGAGGCCCAGCATTTTGATCGGAATGCCGCTGGTGAAGACAACATGGGCGGCCTCCGGATCACACCAGATATTGAATTCTGCCGCAGGCGTCGAGTTCCCGAACGTCAGCGAGCCGCCCATCAGACTGATCTGCTTGACCCGGGTCGCCAACGATGGGTCGCGTATGAGGGCCGCCCCGATGTTGGTGAGCGGTCCAACGGGGACGAGGCAGAGATCTTTAACAGCATGCGAGCGCTCAATAATGAAATCAACCGCATGTTGGCCCGCGAGGGGAACAGTGGGCAATTGCAGGGTCGGGCCATCGAGTCCGGTTTCGCCATGCACATCAGGTGCGTAATGCACGTCGCGCACAAATGGCCTCGCCATACCGGCGGCGACCGGAATCTCAGTCAGGCCGGCAAACTCCACCGTCTGGCGCGCGTTCCGTGTCGTCTGCTCGAGCGATGCATTGCCATGCACAGTTGTGATTCCGATGAGGTCGAGCACGCGCGCGCCCAAAAGGATCGCCATCACGTCATCATGACCCGGATCGCCGTCAATAATTGCAGTTGGTTTCATACTGCTCCCTTTCGCCGTTGTCCGCAAACTCCGTCATTTCAATCGGCCATTACTGTTTGAGCGTAATCCCTGCGGTGGCGACCGCGTGCTGAAAAAGCTCCTCGTCCAGCTCCAGGCCAAAGCCCGGACGATCAGGAACCCTGACCAGTCCTTCCTGAATGACATACGCTGAGCTTCCAAGACCGGGCGTGGTTGCCTCATCCCACTCGACGTAAGCAAAATGCTGCACCGCACCGGCAAGGTGGCAGGCCGCATAGTTGCCGAAATGTCCGCCATAATGATGAGGTGCCGTGCGGACGCCGGCCTTGTCGAGCTTCTGACTCAAGGCGAGCCAGTGGGTCAAGCCATAGCCAAAGATATCGTACTGAAGCACATCTACCAGACCCGCCTGCGCCCATTCGACCAAACGCGGATCGGCCTGCCCTTCGCCATCCGCGATCAGGACCGGTAGATTGTGCCGGGCCAGCCACTCTTTGAGATCGGCGTACAACACGTTATCTTCGTGGAATGGCTCTTCGATCCAGAAAATACCGCAATCGGCAGTCTCATGAAGTACGTGCTTCGCCAGGTTGAGGTTGTATCCATTGTTGGCATCGAGCATGATGGGTGGCTCGGGACCGACTGCCGCCCGCACACTTCGCACGATTGCAATGTCGCGCCGCGTACCAATCTCCAGGGGGAGGTGGCGCGCCCCACGCCCGACTTTAATCTTAAAGGCGCGGTGGCCACGAGCATAGCCCTCGCCTACCTCCCTGGCGAGCAACTCGGCCGCTGCCTCTTCCGAAAGTAGATGCAGATCGTCGAAGTACAGTGACGTGTCATAGCATGGAACCTGGAAGGGTGTTGCCACCGCTCGGCCCACAGTTGTAGCGGCAAGGGCATAGACTGGACGGCCCGTTCGCTGGCCGACGAGATCCCAGATCGGATACTCAAACTGTCGCCACGGCTCCCGCACACCCTGCGCCGGGTCAAACAACTCATTGATGTCGACGCCCAACAGTGGCTGCAGCTGATCGCGCCCTACATGACAGGTGCCGAAGCCTCGCACGCCCTCGCTGTCCGTGATACGCAGGATTGGTACACGAACCCCACGACCGTGCACGTCGAGTCGCGCATTACTCCCCGCTAAGCGCGGACGTTCGCCATGCAACACCGCCCACTCAAGCGTCGTAATATGAGTACGCTGCACGTACATGCTCCTTCCCGCCCGCCACGCCTACGCATCAATCAACTGTCTCACCTGCGCCACTGTCAGTTCCGCCAGCGATTCCACCACCAGGTTCGCATGGCGGAGCCGCTCAGCCGGATTAGTCGTCGCGACGGCAATCACTTTCATTCCGCCGCCATGCGCTGCTTCGATCCCCACCAGTGCGTCTTCGAAAACAACACAGCGCGCGGGCGGTAGGCCGATGTGTTGCGCTGCGAGCAAGAAAATCTGCGGGTCGGGCTTCCCGTGTGACACGTCCTCTGCCGAAACCGTGGCATCGAACTCCTGACGCAGTGACAGCACGTCAAGGATCAGATCGAGGTTCGCGCGTGGCGCTGATGTTGCCACAGCCTGGCGGAACCCCGCCGCGCGCAGCTGTCGTACGAGCTCTAAAGCACCAGGCAAAGCAGTAACCTGCTGACGAACAAGCTCGCGATAATAACTCTCTTTCCGGTCGCCCAATTCCTCGATGCGCGCGTCCGCCACATGCGGGCCTAATAGCGCACGGATAATCTCAGGTGTTCGTTGGCCGAACGTATGATGAAACGCGGTCTCTGGAAAGTCTACTCCCTCCTCACGCCACATCTGCTGCCACGATTCAAAATGCGCCCTGCCGCTGTCCACGAGGACACCGTCCATATCCCATAAGGCGCCATATGCCGGTCCCTTCAACTGCTGACCTCCTCTTGACCTCCGAACGGTGGCACAACATTTTCGCACGATTTGGGACCTGGTGCGATCACGCACAGGGTGCCAATAATCTTTATCGTTCACGAGCAATTGTGAAACAGTTAAGTGATCACTTTACAATTGACCACAGTGAGAGTATACTAAAGTGCATGCTTAACCAAAATAGTATCGACCAGGTCTTCGCCGCGTTAGGCGACCCCACGCGGCGAAAGCTCGTTGAGCAGCTGAGCCAGGGACCAGCGTCGGTCAGCGACCTAGCGAAGCCCCTCGGCATCACCCTGGCAGCGGTCGTTCAGCACCTTCAGGTGCTCGAGCACAGCGGTGTCGTCCGCACCGAGAAAGTCGGCCGCGTGCGAACCTGTCGCATCGAGCCTGCTGGACTCAACGTCGCGGCGGAGTGGATCGCTGAGCGCCGCTCGTTGTGGCAGCGCCGCCTCGATCGCCTCGGGGATATCCTTGCCGAGGAAGAGCAGCCTATAGAACGGGCAACCAACAAGCCGGAGAATTCCTGATGCACACAACGGCAAACGAGAGTTCCGTGGTCCATAGCACCTTCAGCGTCGAGCGAACGTACCAGTCGCCGCCATCGCGTGTCTTTGCTGCGTTCTCGAACCAGGCGACCAAGCGCCGTTGGTTCGCGGAAGGCGAGGGGTGGGAGGTCGACGAGTTCACTATGGACTTTCGTGTCGGCGGCCACGAAATCTCGCGCTTCCGCTTCACGGGCGGCCCCCCAATGGGCAACGACACAGTCTACCTCGACATCGTGCCTGACCGGCGCATCGTGTTCGCCTACACCATGACCGTCGACGACCAGCGCATCTCCGTCTCCCTTGCGACCGTGGAGCTCGCGTCATCAGGCGACGGCACCAGTCTCGTCTACACCGAGCAGGGGGCGTTTTTCGACGGTGCCGATAAACCAGGAGGGCACGAGGAGGGATGCCGCGAACTCCTCGACAAGCTCGGTGATGAGCTTCGCAATCAATAGTTCGAGATATGACTTTACGTGGAGGTACAGTGATGGGCAACGTGTTCTTCAGCGTCGGAATGACGCTAGACGGCTTCTTGGCCCCCGCAGGGATGGATATGGACCACGCCGACGACCCGAACTTCAAGGACTGGCTCAGCCAATGGACCGCGCTTCAGAGCTGGATGTTCCAACAGCAGTTCTTCCGCGAGAATCTTGAGCTTGGTGAAGGTGGTGAGACCGGCCAGGACAACCGCATCTTGGAGGAGACCTTTAACCGTACCGGCGTGAGCATCATGGGGAAGCGAATGTTCGAAGGCGGCGAACGCTTCTGGCCCGAGGAAGCCCCCTTCCATACGCCGGGCTTCGTCTTGACCAAGCAGCTGCGCAGTCCCTGGGAGCGCCCGGGCGGGACCACGTTCTACTTCGTCAACGATGGCATCAAGAGCGCGTTGCAGCAGGCACGTGAGGTCGCCGGAGGCAAGGATATCCGGCTCGCAGGAGGTGCCAACGCTATCCTTCAGTACCTCAACGCGGGCTTGGTTGACGAGTTCTCTATCGCGCTGGCACCGGTCTTCTTCGGCGAGGGGCTGCGCCTATTCGATGGCATCGACCGGCCAAAGGTTGCGCTAGAGATCGTCGAGGCGCTTCACTCGCCGCTCGTCACACACGTGCGGTACGCCGTCACGAAGCAATAGCAAACACCCAGCGCTCCTCACAGCTTTACGAGTAGGACGTCTGCAGGGGGCGCATCTGAGGTAGCAGAAAGCCGGCTTCTATCCTTGGCTAGTTCCCCCTGCCAGATTTTGTATTCGCTTCTCGCGGTCGGGCAAGACGGGAAATGGACGCGTGGGCAGCTCCTGGTACCAGTACGCCACGCTTGCATAATCGTCGCTCCGCTCGAAGTAACAGATGTCGCTCTCCGGCGGTACTCCTACTGCCGGATGGACGACCAGATCGCTGCCGTAGTGCGCCCTGGCTTTCTGCCGGGAGCCGCAGCCGATTTGCTGCACCGTCACCCGCAGGCTCTGCTGGAAATAAATAGGATCTTTGGCATGGAACCGGTACAACGAGTAGAGTCCGTGCTCCCTATCAACGAGTGGAGCGCCCTGGTAGGGGGTTGTGACTTCGTCCAAACCCCAAGCCGAGCCCATGTAATCTTCGGTACCTGTCCCGCAGATTGTCGGCTTGTCCCGATCACCATCAAGGTAGAACTTGACCTCGCCTTCACCCCACCAGGCTTCCTCGTACAAGCTACGTACGCCCAGCACCGTGCCAAGGTAGATGCCACGCCCCTCGACGCCGTCGAGGATGGTGAAATCCTCTCCCACCGGGCAGGGATTCGCACGTCGAAACTGAGCATGCAAGTAGCCGGTGTGCTCATCGACCGGATCACCGAGCGTAAAGTCCACTTGGTAAAAGAACATCTCGACATCGCTGCTCGCTTCATTCGTAATAGTGATATGCGCATGCGAGCGGAAGGGCATCGGGATCCAGCAGTTAAATCCTTTGCCAACCTGCATCGCGACAAGCTCAGCCTGCATAGGACGCTGTCGTCCATGCGACACGCCAAAGAAGTCGCCCAGCGGAACCTCGACGCTCGGCTGCGGCTGACCATCCCAATACATCCGCAGGATCACGTTGCGCAGATGGTCAACATTGTCGGGTGGGAGCGTGCACCAAATATGCCGAACCATCCCCGGTCCTTCCGTTTCGAGCAGCACATGGCTTTGGCCTTGCTTAAGCGGCGAGATGCACGGGGCGCCTTTCCGTCCATAATTGGCCGTCCCACCGGCGCCGGCCCGTGCGCTCGGATTTTCGGCGGAGGCAGCACGGCTGCGAAGATCGCGTAGCTCATACAGCATCGCTTGACCCTTCTTTATTTGACCTGACTATCGTTCAGAAACTACCTGCACCCGCCTTTAAATATTTAAGTGCAGTTGCACCTTGTCGCCGCGAAAGACGACTTTGACATATTCGACCGGCCGATCGGTACTGTCGAACACAGCAATGCGCAGCAGCAACATCGGCGAGCCAGATTTGACATGCAACAGCAAGCTCTCCCGGGTTGAGGCCAGTGTCGATTCGAGTGTCTCGCGGGCACGTGTCATGGACACACCGTATTTATCTTTGAGGATGCCGTAGAGCGAGGTATTGATTAAGTCATCTTCCTGCAGCTCTGGACATACATCGCACGGAATGTACGAGCGATGCATTGCCAATGGCACATCTTTGACGAAATGAACACGCTCGATCAAGAAAACTGGCGTTTCCGGAGCGATTTTCAGCACGCCAGCAATCTTTTTCTGGGCCAGCACCTTTTCTATGCCGAGCAGGCTTGCAGAGGAAGCATGGCCCATTTGCAACGCTTGTTCCCGCAGCCCATCAAGCGTGAGCGCCTGAAAGCTCACCTTTGGGTCGCTGACAAAGGTCCCTTTTCCATCGACTCGATACAGCAGCCCATCGGTCACCAATGCGTCAATAGTGCGACGCACTGTCATTCGGCTTAGTTGATAAATACGGCTGAGCTCGCGCTCCGATGGTATTGCTTCGCCGGGCAACCAATTCCCGTTCTCGATCGCCTCACGAATGATTTCTTCAAGTTGGGCATAGAGTGCTTGACTGCTATTATGGTTAAGCTCGGACACGACTTCGTGCTCCTTGCGCTGCTGAAAGGTAGACATGTGGCCGACTTCCTTATACCGGTCTATACCACCTCATATGATAATAACGCGGTCTATTGATGTCAAGACAGGCAATGATAGCAGCGATTCACGACCCAAGGAAAGGCCGTGCAAAGGCAATCGCTGCCACCCGCGTCCTTAACTGCTCGATATCCGCCTCATTAAAGGAAAAAAATGGTCGTTTTGGGATCCCGGTCATGAAGCCCCGCATCTCAATCAAGGCATGGAGTGTCGGAATATTCCGATTAAAGGAGTGCGACATGTCGCGCAGCGTCAGCACCTGCTGCTGTAGTTGAGATGCATCAGCGTAACGTCGTTGCTCAATAGCTCGATACAGCTCAAGAACGATCTCGGGTAAAAAGTTGGATACTCCTGATTCGACCGCAATTGTACCCATCATCATTGCCGGGAGCATGAGTCCATCGCGCATGGATACAATGCGAAAGTCGCTCCCTGCAAAACGCCGGCAATATTCCCAAAGATGCTCAATACCGTACCCAGCGGCACCCGTGATGATGCCCGCCAGACCGGCAGCTGCCAGCCGCTCGATCAACTCGAACGAGAGCTGATTCCCGGCATAGACGGGACTGTCATAGGCCAAGACCGGAATATCGACGGCATCAATGAGCGCTTTAAAGTGGCGGAACAATGCCTCGTCCACTTGACGATAGTAAAAAGGCGTAACACACGTCACAGCAGTTGCACCGGCGCGCTGAGCATGCTCTGCTAGCAGCACCGCCGTGTCCGTGTCGGCAGCTCCGACGAAGACCACCAGTGCGCTCTTCCCTTTTAGCACTTCAGCCGCGATCTCAACGACACGCCGTCGTTGCTCTGGCCGCATAAGAATACCCGCGCCATAGATAGCGCACACCGAGACACCGTGGACCTGGCCGGCCAAGAAATCCAGATACGGGACTAAGGCGGCCTCGTCAATCTCCCCATCCGCTCTAAAGGGCGTGATGGCCGGCGTAATAACACCTTTGATAGCGTTCCCACAAGTATTGTCCATGCTGCGTTCCTCCCTAAACGAGTCCGGCCATCAACTCCATATCCCATATTCGGTGCTTGACATTTGGCGCAAAAACAGTATCATGGAAACTACTGGCTAGACCGGTACAACCAAAGCTTACAAGCTTTCGAACGCGAGCGCAACCACAGGCCACAAACCATGCGCCATACACCTGACACAATATCCCGAGGCGATCTTGGGTGAAAGCTACGGCAGCACTACCATTCTTCTCTTCCCGTCAACGCCGACGCCGTAAGGAGGTGAAAACTGATCCTTCGTCACGCGCGGTTATTCAGTCAGCACCGGAGCTGATACGGCCATGGAGAGAGCGAGAAGTCATAGCATTCGGTAGGAAAGGTGGTTAAACATGGATCCTCTATCTCGGATTGTGAACAGCATCGTCGGATCGCTGGGCATTGGCACCATGAACGTTGTGGGCGCGCTTGTATTTGTGTTGGGCACGCTAGTCTTCATTGGCGAGATGGTCGGCTACCGTGTGCATTTGAGCCAACCATATCTTCGCAAAACGACGACCAAATGGGACTCGCTCTCCCTCGTAACGGTAGCCATCTGCGCGGCCCTCTTCGGCGGTGGCTTGGCGCTATCGGCCGGCATCGTTTTTGTACCCGGCATTGCCTATCTACGCCCTGCTCAGGCTCTGACAACCGTCTTCGGTATTCTATTTGGCGTCCCGGGAGCTGTGGGCTCGGCGGTCGGCAATTTCATTGGGGACATCTTCGCCGGCACACTCACGCTCGGTAGCATTGCTGGCTTTATTGGCAATTTCTTCAGTGCGTATGTCCCCTGGCGTATCGTCTACCGGCCGGACCAGGCCGAGGTCAACACACCCGGCAAGATTGTCCGGTACTTACTGGCAGTCGTTGCCGGTGCCTTCGTGATCGCCTTCTACATCCCCTGGTGGATCGCAGTTCTCGGCATTGTTCCTCCGCAGGTCGCTTGGATCGGAGTTTTTGGCAATATTTGGCTCAATGGTCTACTCACTCCATGGACGATCGGGCTCGTCTTGCTTAAGCTGCTCTACCCATTCGTCCGCCGCTGGAACATGTATTGGGCCGACAAGGAGCACGTCGATTTCAGCCAGCCGCACTCCGTTCTAGCGGACTCACACCCAAGTTGAGCAGCACGTGTTTGTGAACGGGGGCAGAAGGCGTGGATAAACCGCTTATTGAGGTCCGCAATTTCAGCTACAGCTATCCACGAACATTGGCACCGGTTCTCAAGAACATTAGCTTTACCATAAACCAGGGCGAATTTGTCGGGATCGTGGGACCAACCGGTGCCGGTAAGACGTCGCTCTGCCTTGCGCTCTGCGGCCTGATTCCGCACATGTTAGGTGGGCAGATCGATGGTGAGATTTTGCTTGCTGGGAACAACACTGCGGCAACTCCCCTCGAAAAACTCCTCTATGCGGGAGTCGAGCACACTGCGCTCGTCGGCATCACCTTTCAGGACCCCGAGGCGCAGCTCGTTGGGATGACTGTCGAGGAAGACATTGCCTTTGGACCCGAGAATCTCGGCATCCCAACGAATGCGATTAATCAACGTGTCACAGATACCTTGCAGTTGGTGGGGATGGCTGAATACCGTTACACCTTTCCGTACAAACTTTCTGGTGGTCAAAAACAGCGCATTGCAATTGGTGCGACCTTGGCCTTGCTGCCGCAGATCCTGATTCTGGATGAGCCGACCTCGGAGCTTGATCCCGTGGGGCGCGACGCTATCTTCTCGATCCTCCAGGATCTTAAAGCCCGTTCTAACCTCACGATCCTGGTTGTGGAACACCATACGGAGGAGCTCGCACGTTTCACCGACCGCATTATCGTCCTGCAGGATGGGAGCCTTGTGCTCGATGACGTCACCGCCACGGTTTTTCAGCAGATCGATCTCCTGCGGTCAGTTGGCGTTCGACCACCCGAGTGGACCGAGCTATTAGAGGAATTACGCCGTTTGGGCCTGGTTGAGCCGCCGCCGGGAGTAATAAGTGAGGAGCAAGTCGTGGCATTTTTACGCGACTGTCTGGTCAGAGTTGCCTGAAATGGATGGCTTGCCCGTCATTGAGGTCACGGACTTGTGGCATTGCTACCAGCCCAATGCCTGGGTGTTATCCAATATCAACCTCTCGATCAACCGGGGTGAGTTTGTGGCGTTGGTTGGCCAGAATGGCTCGGGCAAGACGACGTTGGTAAAGCATTTCAATGGCATCCTTAAGCCGGTGCGCGGCAGTGTCAAACTTGATCAGCGCGACACACGCGAGGTTGCGTTCAAAGAGGTTGCACTGCTGGTAGGCTATGCCTATCAGAATCCCGATCATCAGATTTTCAATCTAACGGTTCAAGAGGAGTTAGCATTTGGACCGAGGAATCTGGGACTACCGCCGGCTGAGGTGGCAGCGCGGGTTGATCGTGTCCTTGCAACGATCGGCTTGTCCGGCTTACAGACGGAGTATCCTTTCGCGCTCAGCCGGGGCCAGCGCCAGAAAATTGCCGTCGGTGCCATTCTTACGATGAACCCGCCGGTCATGATCATCGACGAACCGACAACGGGCCTGGATTGGCAGGGCAGTCTGGCGATGATGGACCTTGTCAAAGAATTGCACGACCAGGGTCAGACCATTATCATGATCACTCACGACATGCGTATCGTGGCGACCTATGCCCATCGCGTGATCGTGATGGCCCAGGGACAAATCCTAGCCGATGGTACGCCCCGTGAGCTTTTTGCGCAACCAGAGCTGCTTGCCAGGGCAGCGGTACAAGCACCCCAGACGACGCGCATCGGTCAACAACTGGCCGAGTGGGGTATGCCGTCAGACCTGCTGACCGTACAGGAAGCGATTGAGCATTTCCAGCTCCTCCTAGCAAAGGCAACCTAGCTATGGCTTTGCATTTCGAGCTCTACGCAGAAGGGTCTTCGTTCTTATATCGGCTCGATCCCCGCACCAAGATTTTGGGTGTCTTAGTTATTTTTGCCTACAGTGTCATTTTTACACATCCTCTTTATCTGGCACCACTGTTCATCGCCATTCTCCTCGTTGATCTGGCCGGCGGTGTCCCCTTGCGTCGGGTCGGCCTCTTGCTGAAGTCACTGAGTACTCTGGTGATCTTGTCGTTGGTGATGTGGCCTTTACTATTTCATCCTGGGCAAGAGATCTTTCGCTTCGGACCTGTTCGCATCACTGACGTCGGGATCGCATACGGCATCGGTATGGCGTTCCGCATTCTGAACATGGTTGTGGCGCCCATCTCTTTAATGCTCACAACATCGCAGCGTGATTTCATCCTGGGTTTGCGTGGCCTCGGCTTGCCACACCGCGGTGCGTTTGCTCTGGCAACGGCCTTTAGCTTCGTACCAACCGTCATTGGCGTGGGCACGACCATCATCGAAGCGCAGCGCTCGCGTGGGCTTGAGGTCAATGAGGGTCATATCATCAATCGCCTGCGTCGCTACTCGATTATTCTCGGGCCGCTCCTCATTAGCTCAATTCGCATGGCGCAACAACTCGCCTTAGCAGTTGAAAGCAAGGGTTTTAGTTATCCCGGCAAGCGCACCTCCATTCGGCATTTAACCTTTGGGGTGCTCGACTATGTCGTCCTTTCCGGCTACCTCATTCTATTGCTTATTGTGATTGTGGTCAGATTATTGGGCTATGGAGCCTTTATTCTGCGTTAGGGGTGAGTCGAGATACAGATGGCCGAGTACTACACAATCGGCGGATTTACTATCGATGATACAGTGCTGCCGAGCGGGCAGACACTGATAGGGGCCGCCGGTGGCAATGCCCTTTACTCCGCCATCGGTGCGAAGCTGTGGAGCAAATCGGTCGGGATCATCGCGCTCATTGGTGACGACTACCCGCAGCCGCATATAGACCGCCTCGCTGCGGCCGGCTTCGACCTTATAGGCGTACGCCGCGTCGCTCATCCTAATTTCCGTGTCTGGATCCTGCATGAGGCCAAGGCACGGCGACAGATCATCTATCATTTAAATTCTGGCCGAAATGAATATCTCGATCCGCATATCGAAGATCTGCCGCCAGGATGTGCTGCTGCACGAGGTGTCCACATTTGCCCTATCCTCGCCGCTTCGCAGGCTAGTCTCATGGAGCACTTCCTCGATCACGGCGTGCCGCTGTTTCTCGATCTGATTGTGATACCGCAACAGATCGAGAGGCATTCCGCCAATGACGATGCAGCCTGGAAACGACTCCATGGCTTTCTGCCTAGTATCGAGGAAGTAAAAGCCCTCTGGGGCGACCGGCCCTTGGCCTCCCTGCTTGCGACGCTCAGGCTCGTTGGTCCGCCTTGTTTTACCGTTAAGCTCGGTGATGTGGGTAGCCTAGTGCGAAATCCATCTGATGCGACGATCTACTATGTACCGGCCTACGCCACCCGCGCTATTGATACGACCGGTGCAGGTGATGCCTATTGTGGAGGATTTATGGTTGGGTTTCAGGAAACAGGCGACGCGCTAGAAGGTGCCTTGCGCGGGACGATATCGGCCTCTTTTGTCGTTGAAGATTTTGGCGGGCTCCATGCGCTGGACGTGCCGCTGCAAACAGCTCAGGCGCGCCTAGGCCAGTTGCGCGCCCAGGTCCGAGCCATTAGTGAGGCTGGGCTCGCTGAACTGGATCTCCGTCTCGCTGCCAGAGGTAGTGGTAGATGAAACGAATAACGTTTCAAAGTGAGGCCTCGGCTCAGCTGATCAATGTAACGGAGCAGATTCGGGAGATCGTGCGGGCGGGCCAGGTTAACACCGGCATGTGTTTTGTCTATTGTCCCCATACCACCGCTGGTGTTACTTTGAACGCGGTCTCTGATCCGGCAAGTGCTCAGGACATTATCGATGAACTCGATCGTCTCGTGCCAACGCGCGTCAATTTTAAACACACCCTGGATACGCCCGCCGATGCAGCTGGCCACGTCAAGCTCGTGCTCATCGGCAACTCGGTTGCTGTCCCAATTCAAGCACACGAGCTTTTCTTGGGCCACTCTCAATCAATCCTCTTTTGTGAGCTTGACGGAGCCCGCGAGCGTGAACTCCAGATTCAACTGTTCCGTGATGAAGATTAGCCTATAACCAGGGGAGTACTTAACATATGGGCAGAACAGGTGACCCCGGCCACGTTCGACAACAAGTACTGAGCAAGCCCGCTCTCATGCGCTCGATCATCCCGACCTTTGATCGGATGGTGCGTGAAACGCTCGATCACCGTACCTCATTAGAGATCGAGCGGGTCTATGCTTTCGGCTGCGGTGATTCGTACAATGCCTGTACCACCGTGCAGATGGCCTTTCAGCAATGGGCTGATATGCCGATGGAGGCGCT
>JBBRHB010000004.1:0-24024 GCA_038223355.1 Chloroflexales bacterium | reverse complement strand
GCCATTATACCAATTGGCAGATCACGAAAGACGATAAAGCCGATCGTCGCGATCAGCGCAGAGCCAAAGTTGGACGGCACAATCCAGCGGAGGAACTGACGGAGTCGCACGAGCTGGGCGGCTTGGTCAGTGTTGATTGGCACATGTTTGGATCGGGACAAAGCTTGCTCCCAAAAGATCGGGTGAAGATGGCTGCCTTAGTTTGAGAGCTAGCGACGTTTTAGCTCATGGTGAGTTTACCCTAAATTGGCTCAACCTGGAACAGGAAAAACTCCTAGATGGGGAAGTTCCGTTAGTTCCTGCTTACAAGGACTAGTGAGCCGTCGGCAGGGGGAATTAGGCATCGCCGACAAGGGATGGGTTTTGCAAGTATCTGTAGGACGTGTACGACCAGTCTAAGTTGCCACGCATCCACGAGCGTAACATGCCGAGATAGCGCTGTAATTCAAGATCAATGGCTGCTCCAAAGGAAGGCAGCCGTTGCTCAACATTAATAAACGAGCGAACCTCGTTGTCATGCAGAGCAGCCGCACGCGCAATCGATTCCTTGAGGGAGAGGTGGTATTTGTGCTGGAGCGTCAAGACGAGGTTATGCACGTCACCCATTTTCATTTCTTTGCCGAGTGACAGAATATCGTTCGACCAACAGACGACGTTGATGGCCGAGCGGGTGAGCTGGATGATCTGGGCATCCTTGGTCACTGAGCTGGGGAGGTTAATATCTTCGGTGACCTCAAAGAGGGCGACGTAGGGATACATACCGCCGGTAAAGGCTCGCATTTTAATGTAGGTAGTGACGTCCGGTATGATGCCACCGGCACGATTCGTCGCCTCCCAAACCGATGCGTCAAGACACTCCTGGCAGCTCGTAATAAAGCGTAGCATCCATGCGGCAGAGGCCTTGAGCAACAAGCGTTCGCGTAGATCGTGGAGCGCACGAAGCATCGGATTGTCCTGGTCGGTGACAACCGCCCCGCGCAGAATCGTGAGTGTGCGATGATGAAGAGCTTGAAGTTGCAGGGGATGCTTGCCGATCCCTAATTCGTCGCAGTGGTCATCTAAAATGAAGAGCCAGGTCGTCCAGTCTGTCACAAGCTGTAGTTCGGCCAGTGGTGTGTAGGGATGGGCTCGTGCGGTAAGCAAGCCGATGCGCATCGCGTCTAGGCGTTCGTAGGCAGCCTGACCGTCTAGTAGCTTGAAACGACGAGCCCACGCGATGGTCTGCTGGCTGACTACCTCAAGACTGCGGTTAATTGCAGACGGAAAAGGGCAGTAGAGCTCAGGCAGTACAACGTGCTCCAGCGTTTCCCGGGCAGCCGGCGGGTTAGGACTGGTTGTAACTGGCCGTGTGGTGTCGGGCAACCTGACCTTCATCATGGTCCAACTCCAATACGAAAGGGGATTGTTGGCGACGGCCCAGCTTTCGGTCCAGGATGTAGTAGCAGTCTCTGCTGAACAGTTCGTGTCGCAATCCGAAAAAACCGCAGATAGGACAGGAAGGCGGCGGCTTTCACTAATTGCAGGAGAGAATTATGATGTATGTATGAGAACTTAATGTAGACAGGTTTCGTAATTACGATACTAAAGAGCCTTCAGTATGGGTACGGTATAATGACATGACTAAAGTACCTGAATAGATATTTATAACTAGATGAGGTTAAACATTGGTACGGTGTCACGACCGGACCCCTGGACGCGGATAACATATCGGGACGATGGGCAGAGCTGCTGTCAATAAAGATTGCCCTGCGACTCGGACTGTGCTATACTGCGCCTTCGAGTTTGAATGCTATGCGTTCTTCTCCTTCTGCTCTGCGACGATGGTCAGCCACGCGCGGCTGACGGTCTGTTCGCAGGGTAACTCCATAGAAGGGAGGTGTTTCTGTTGCGCGACTACGAATTGATGTATATCATCGCGCCCACCCACGGTGACGATGAAGCCTGTGCAGCTTTTGCTGAGCAGATGGCGGCGACGATTACGACGAACGGTGCGGAGATTACGCCCAACGAGGGCTTGCAACCGATCGGCGGTCGCCGAAAGCTAGCCTATGCTATGCGGCGTGAATCCAAAGACGTGCACGAGGGCTACTACGTTCTGCTGCAATTCCAAGCCGAGCCGGCCAAGATTGTAGAGATCGAGCGCTCGATCAAATTGTCCGATCCGATCATGCGGTATTTAATAACGTTGCCGAGTGCGGAAGCGGACAAGCCCGTCGAGCAATAACGGGAGGATTCCCAGGTAGCCGTGGCGAAAGACCTCAACAAAGTTATGTTGATCGGCCGGTTGGGGACCGAACCTGAACTACGGTATACACCGCAGGGGACGCCCATTACCACATTTCGGCTGGCGGTGTCGCGCCAATGGCGCGATAGCGACGGGCATCCACGTGATGAGACTGATTGGTTTACGGTCGTAGCATGGAGCCGATTAGCTGAAATTTGCGGACAGTATCTGCATAAGGCAGCAAGGGTGTATATTGAAGGTCGCCTACAAAACCATAGCTGGGACGAGCCACAGTCCGGTGAAAAACGACAGCGGACGGAGATTGTCGCGACGGACATGATTATTTTGGATGGACGTGTCATCGGTGATGAGAGTGGCAACCGACAACCGCGCACGCCACTACCAGATGTGGATCCAAGCAGGGGCTTTGGGGACGAAGATATTCCATTTTAAAAAGACAAGGCAAAGCAGGTTATGAGTGATAATTATCAAAGTCGGGGTGGAGATGACCGGCGGCGTATGGGACCGCCGGCAGGACCCGACTTAATGGATGGAGGAGAGGGCGGGGCTCCTCAAGCGGGGGGTCGCCGCCGCTATACACCGCGCCGCAAGGTGTGTATGTTCTGCGCGGATAAGATTCGTACGCCGGACTACAAAGATTTGAAGCGCTTGCAGCGGCATGTGTCGGAACGTGGCAAGATTTTGCCACGGCGTCGTACCGGTGCGTGTGCACGGCACCAACGTGGGCTGGCCACGGCGGTGAAGCGGGCACGGCATATGGCTTTATTACCGTTTGTCGCCGCGCCGGGACGTGGCTAAGTCTGACGTTCAAGATCGACTAAAGCTTTTTTAGACGGGCATGGGAGCATAGCGCCCATGCCTGTTTCGTGTGAGCATGTATGAGCAACCGACCTCGTTCACCTCAATCGCCCCAACCACAACGCCCATTGACGAAACGGCAAGTCGCCGAGCGTCAGCGCGAGAATTATGCGCAACGGCGGCTTATCTTAGTTCTAAGTGGTGCTATTGGACTGGCCTTATTGTTGGTTATCATCGGCGTCGTCTATGATCGCTTGTATATACCAAGTCGCAGTATTCGTGCCGTTAATGGCCAAACCCTGACGCGAGCAGCTTCTGATCGTGTGGCGCGAGAGACAACCTTGCAGGATATGATTCGTAATCTCGAGTTCAGTAAGATTCTGGGACCGGATCAAAGCTTGGGTCAGCAACAAGATACGTTTAAAAACCAGATTGTCACGGCTAACAGTACATTAGCCGACCTCGGCACGGTGCGGGGACAACAAACGCCGGTTAGTGATGCGCAAGTCACGACCTGGACCGATCAGACGATTGCTGCTGCAAAGGCTAAACAACAGTTTGGGATCGATCCACAAGTGGGTGAGATCGACCAAGCAATCGTGGCGCAATATGGCGGCTTGCTCTCTTCACCGGCACCGGTTACGGCGACAACGACGGTGAGTGGCACAGCAACTGTGGGCGGTAGTGCGCAGCCTAGTAGAAGCGCTGCAGCAAGCACTACGGTTATAGGTACTCCTACGCCCGCCACAGCGAAAAATACGCCAACGGTTGCGCCTCGTCCGACTAGTGGGCCATCACCGACACCATCACCAAGTCCGAGCCCAAGTGCATCGCCCGTACCACAAGTGGCGACCCAAAAGGTCTCGCAGATTGTGGATGTCCTTTATACCGAGTACGAAAACATTCTTAAGACACTGCCAGTCGATACACCATCAGCTTCGAAGCAGGCCAATGCAAGCAAAGCTGAGTTTCTGCAGGCACTTCATGATCAGTTTCGGGCGGACGTGATTACAACGCAGGTCAAGAATAAACTACCGCTTGATACAGCAAGTCAGTCCGATCAAATAACGGTGCGCCATATTTTGCTGAAGGTGCCCAAGCCGACGGCGACGCCAACGGCAGCGGCAGCAACGCCGACACCAAAGGCGACCGGTGCAGTAACGCCGACAGCGACGATGACAGCCAGACCGACGCCTACTTTGAGCCCTCCAGTACTTGAGCAGGCCTACCAGGCTCGTTTGCCGGAGGCGACGGCAATCTACCAGCAGGTAAGCGCTCATCCGGAAACCTTTGCGGACGTCGCTAAAGCGAAATCGGAGGATGAGACGACGGCAGCCAAGGGCGGTGAGTTGCCACCATTTCCAAAGACAGGGCAGATGGTCCAGCCATTTGCAGATGCGGCGTTTGCGCTGAAAGAGAATGAGATTAGTAAACCGGTCAAAACACAGTTCGGCTGGCATATCATTCAGCGGTTGCCCGAAGATCCGCAGACGAAAAAGGACCGCCTACAGACGGCGGCCTATACGAAGTGGCTAGACGCGGCACGGGCCTCCGCCACGATTGTGCCGGCGCTCACTCCCACTCCTACCGCCGTACCAACAGCACCACCGCCAAGCGCACTGCCGTCCAGGAGTGCTCTTGTGCCAGCACCGGCGGCGAGCGTGGGTGCAACTATAGCGACAGCCGTGCCCAGTAAGTAGAGGCTGTTGCAGGGATGAAGATGCATGTGGCCGGGTGGGCTGGGGCAGTCGCCCTGGCTATTAGCAGTCTTGGCTGGCTGATGATTTACCAGCATTACGCCGGATTGCCACAGACGATCGTTTTGCGCTTCGACCCGCTGGGTCGCGCGCTTGGAGCACGACCGCGAGCGGCACTGTTGGTATTGCCCATTGTCGGCCTGGTGGTGCAACCCGTGCATATTTAGGAGAAGCATACCAAAAGCGGTGGTGCATTCGCACCACCGCTTGCAACGTGCCGAAGCTGGATTTAGCTGAGGCCCGAGTTGATGGACGAGAAGACGGTCGATACCTTACGACCAAGGACGGTTAAGATACCGATAACGACGATTGCGATCAACACCAGGATCAAAGCGTACTCGACCAGCCCCTGGCCTTCCTCACGTGCGAAAAAATTGCGTAACATTTGGATGTTCCCTTCGCGAATAAATATGATAGTATCAATTACTTGATGTTTGATACTATAGAGCATCACGAACTACGCAACAATAGGCAGCAAGTCCTATTCTTTTGGCCGTACTAGCTGTGTTTGCAGGATAGTGATTAGGTCACAAGTCCTAGATTAGCACCAGTACTGACTGCATCATGGGCATAAAGCAGGCCCGGCCTCTAGGGAGACCGGGCCTGTACGATGTTGAAGCGGAATTTACTTGACGTGAGCCTCAAGCTTTTTCTTATACATCGACTTCGGCCCAGCACCTTCGATCCGATCGACCTGCTTACCATTCTTAAAAATGATCATCGTCGGAATAGCCATAACCCCATACTGCCCAGCATAGCGCTGATTTTCGTCAACGTCCACTTTGGCAATCACTACTTGGCCTTCGTACTCGCCAGCTAACTCTTCGAGTACGGGCGCAACTGCGCGGCAAGGACCACACCAGGGTGCCCAGAAATCAACCATGACTGGCTTCTCGGACTTCAGCACCCGCTGATCAAAATCACTATCGGTAACGGCAACGGTCTTCCCAGCCATCTTATCCTCCTGAGCGTAACCACTCGTTGAATATATTGTACCACGCTGTTTCGTGACCCTACCTGTGCAGCCCGCTGGTGCATAAGTTGCTGCTAGGTTTATCGTTAGGGAGGGATATTCATGAGAGACACGAGCATCATCAATTATCCGGCCAATGAGGGCACAGCTAGAGGCTATTTGGCACAGCCGGATGGCGATGGTCCATGGGGGGCCATCATTGTGATTCAAGAATGGTGGGGTTTGGATAAGCACATTATGTCACTCGCTGAACGGTTAGCGGCCGCGGGCTTCTTGGCACTAGCGCCGGATTTGTATCATGGCGAAGTCGCGACAGAGCCAGACGAGGCTCGCAAGCTGGCGATGGGGCTCGATATGCCACACGCCGTGGTCGAGATGGTGGCAGCAGCCAATTACTTATGTGGACGGTCGGATGTACACGCGATCGGCGCAACGGGTTTTTGTATGGGCGGTTCGCTCGCGCTCGCCTTGGCGGCTGCGACACCCCGCGTAGGACCGGTAGCATCGTTCTATGGCGGGCGGCAGCTGCCAGACGAGCAACTGCGCCAGATCCCTGGCCCAGTCTTGGCATTGTATGGGGCAGAGGATCACGGTATTCCCGCTGAAGCACGCGAACATCTGGATCGGGTGTTGACCGAACAGAATGTGCCACATGAGGTGATCGTCTACCCCGGGGCAGGACATGCTTTCATGAATGATACACGCGCGCAGGGGTACGATGCGACAGCGGCCACTGATGGCTGGCAGCAGATGATCCGCTTCTTCAAACAGTACCTGGAGGCATAATAAGCGCGGCACAAGGAGGTTATTAATGGCAGAGGCAGTCAATGTTACCTGGCTCGGACACGGCACTTTTTTGGTTGAAAGCGCTGGCAAGCGTTTGCTCATGGACCCGTGGATCGACGGCAACCCCAAGTTTCCAGCCGGTTGGAAAGAACGGCTGCATAGCCAAGTCGATGCGATCTTGCTCACGCACGGGCACTTCGATCATGTCGGTGGGCTGGTAGAAGTTGCGCAGGCCACGAAAGCGCCCGTTCTCTCGATCTTTGATATGACGAGTTGGTTGCAGGCGCTAGGCATCGCGGAGAGCCAATGTATTGGCTTTAATAAGGGGGGTACGGTCGAGGTGGCGGGCGTTCAGGTCACCATGGTGCCGGCCCAGCACTCCTCATCGCATGCAGGTGAGGGTGGGCAGATCATTGCACTAGGCGAACCGGTGGGCTATATTCTGGAGTGTCCAGATGCGACGATTTACCATACTGGCGATACCTGCGTATTCGGCGATATGAGGCTATGGGGCGACATGTACCACCCTGATGCGGTCATTATGCCGATAGGGGGGTTCTTCACGATGGGGCCACGTCAGGCGGCCTATGCAGCCAAGCTGATCGGAGCACCCCTCGTTATTCCGGGCCATTATGGAACATTTCCCGCGTTGCGTGGTACACCTGAGGAACTAAGGACGGAGCTTGCCACGCCGGCTATTAGGGTAGTAGAACTGGCACCGGGCGAAAGCACGACTGTGCGGAAACAAACGGGGATGCAGAGCGGAATGGGATTCAAATGATTAAACGAAGCTGCCCGTTCTGGTCAGACCAGAACGGGCAGCTATGGGGCTAGGGGTTCGTACGATGGATAAACAGGCGAATAGCAGTACGCTCTTCGTTCTCGATGGCGACGTCGATAAACGAGGGCACACACACAATGTCGATGCCCTCTTCCTGTAAATAGGAACGAGCGATAGCCACCGCTTTGATGGCTTGATTGGTTGCGCCGGCACCGATCGATTGAACCTCGGCGGTCCCGACCTCGCGAATCACACCGGCAATAGCACCCGCGACAGCACTCGGTCGTGACCGGTTGCTGACCTTCAGCACTTCAGCGTTATCGTGGTGCGGCCGCGTGCTCGGGGGACGAGTTGGTAACTCCACCGGGGGAGAGACGAAACCGTCCTGAGATGGTTTGTTTAAGTTTGACACGGCGGTTCTCCTTCTATTCGAATCTCGAGTCCCCTACCACTCTCCCCCAAGCATCGCATACCCTCACACTAGCGTGCGTATTCGACAGCGCGAGTTTCGCGAATCACCGTGACCTTGATCTGTCCAGGATACTGTAAGCTCTCCTCGATTTTCTTGGCAACATTGCGGGCGAGCTGCATGCTACCTAAATCATCGAGCGAGTCGGGCTGGACCATCACGCGTACTTCACGACCGGCCTGGATGGCAAACGCGCGTTGGACCCCGGGAAACGAGGTTGCAACAGTTTCGAGCGCTTCTAGTCGTTTGATGTATAAATCGAGCGACTCACGTCTGGCGCCCGGGCGACCGCCGGAGATCGCATCCGCGGCTGCCACCAGGAAAGCTTCGACGGTTTGTGGTTCCTCCTCGTTATGATGTGCTGCAATCGCGTGACAAATTGCCGGTGATCGGCCAAGCCGTCGGGCTAGATCAGCACCAATCAAGGCATGTGGGCCTTGGACCTCGTGATCGACTGCTTTGCCAATATCATGTAGAAGCCCACCATTTTTGCAGACTTGGACATTCGCGCCTAGTTCTGCCGCCATTTGACCTGCTAACAACGCTGTTTCGAGCGAATGCTGCAGGACATTTTGGCCATAGCTCGTACGATATTTTAGGCGACCCATGATTTTTATCAAGTCAGGATGCAAGCCTTGGACCCCGGCTTCAAAGGCGACACGCTCACCTTCTTCACGCATGATGGTGTCGAGCTCCTGGCGCGTTTTTTCGACAACCTCCTCAATGCGGGTGGGATGAATGCGACCATCCTTGAGCAATTTATTTAAGGCGACCCGCGCCACCTCACGGCGGACCGGATCGTGACAGGACAAAGTAACAGCTTCCGGGGTATCATCGACGATAATGTCGACACCGGTCATTTGCTCGAACGCACGGATGTTGCGTCCTTCGCGTCCAATAATACGGCCCTTAAGTTCTTCGCTTGGCAATGGCACCATTGATACGGAAATCTCGGCCACATAATCTGAAGCCAAGCGTTGAATGGCCATACCCATAACTTTGCGCGCCCGCTTGTCAGCTTCTTCTCGGGTTTCGTGTTCGACCTGGCGCATGACGCGTGCCGCGTCGTCGCGTGTTTCTTGTTCGACTCGCGCCAGAATGATACCGCGCGCCTGCTCGCCCGTGAGGGCAGCAATACGCTCAAGTTCGGTCACCTGACTCGCGCGAAGCTCGTCAGCCTCACGGTGCAATCGTTCAATCTGGCGTTCACGATTCGCAAACTGTTGGCCACGCCGTTCTAGTTCATCGAGTTTGCGGTCAATTTTTTCCTGGCTTCGCACCAGCCGTTCTTCGCTTTGTTGGATGCGCTCTTCGGACTGATGCAAGCGTTCTTCTTGCTTTTGAAGGGTAGCACGCAAGGCACGGAACTCGACTTCGGCATCCATGCGTGCTTTGAGGGCAACGGCTTGAGCCTGGAGGGTAATTTCCTTGCTTTCTGCCTGGGCTTTATCGGTTATCAGACGTGCTTCCACTTCGGCTTGACGTTGTTGGTCAACCCAGCGCGGTCGCAGTCCTAGATAGACCGTCCCTGCGCCCACTAGCAGTCCAACGACTACTGCGAGTACATAGGACATGGTTTGTCCTCCTCGATTATTCAATTGTTAAGGTTCATGGATAAAGGAGCCTGTGGGCTGCCTCTACGTCCCTGCTCTGATTTGCTAATAGAACGGGTTAATATGCTATGATAGCGGCTTAGGATTGGGCTGTCAAGCGTTGTTAAGCGATTCTGCGAGGCTCGTCCCTTGCATATAGAGAGCCACATCGTCTGTTGTAGATTAGGGAGGGAAGATGGAGTTTACTGCACTTGATCACCAAGCGGCGAATACAATCCGTGGACTGACGCTAGATGCGGTCCAAACCGCCGAGTCGGGCCACGCAGGCTTGCCGCTCGGTATGGCAGATGCAGCCATCGTGCTGTGGACGCGCTATCTCAATCATAACCCACACAACCCGCACTGGCCGGATCGCGACCGCTTCGTGTTGTCGGCGGGCCACGGCTGTATGCTGCTTTATTCGCTGCTCCATCTGACCGGTTATGATCTGGCCCTCGAAGAACTCAAACGCTTCAGGCAATGGGGATCGAAGGCTCCAGGTCATCCTGAGTTGCACTTGACACCCGGGCTAGAGACGACGACGGGACCGTTGGGGCAGGGCATTGCGACCAGTGTGGGTATGGCACTGGCCGAGCAGTATCTGGCGGCCAAGTTTAACCAACCCGAGTTGCCGATTGTCGATCACTACACCTATGTGATCTGCTCGGACGGCGATTTGATGGAAGGCGTCTCGCACGAAGCAGCGTCACTGGCGGGTCACCTCCAGTTGGGCAAGCTGATCTGGCTCTATGATGATAATCATATTAGTATTGATGGCCCCACCGAACTGACGCTGAATGACGATGCGGCCAAACGCTTCGAAGCGTATGGCTGGCATGTGTTGCACGCTGACGGTCAAAAGATGGAAGAGGTGGACGCGGCACTGCAGGCCGCACGAGCCGAGCAGAGTCGTCCATCGATTATTATCACGCGTACGATCATCGGCTATGGTATGCCAAACCGGCAGGGGACATCCAAGGCACATAGTGATGCGCCGGGGCCGGAAGAGGTGCGGTTGGCGAAAGAACGTTTAGGATTGCCGTCTGATCAATTCTTTTCTATTGCCGACAATGTGCGGGACTATATGCGACATGCCATTCAGGAGGGCGCGGAGCACGAACAGGCGTGGACTACGTTGTTCGAGCGCTACCAGGCTGCCTATCCCGAACTAGCTGCCGAGTGGGTAACCATGTGGAGCGGCGAGGCACCGGCGGGCTGGGATGCTGATATCCCCCAATTCCCCGCCGATCCGACAGGGATCGCGACACGCGCTGCTTCGGGCAAGGTCATTGACGCAATTACCGGCAAGCTGCCGCAATTGATCGGTGGTTCGGCCGATTTGACACCGTCAAATAACACCAAGCCAAAAGGTGCGACGGACCTGGAGCCCGACCATTATGCGGGGCGTTATATTCACTTTGGGGTGCGGGAACATGGGATGAGCGCCGCGTTGAACGGGATGGCGCTGCATGGTGGACTGCTGCCGTACGGTGGCACCTTTTTTACCTTTAGCGATTATAGCCGCCCGGCGATACGGCTTGCGGCACTGATGGAAGCGCACGTCATCTTTATTTTTACGCATGACTCGGTAGGACTGGGCGAAGATGGGCCGACACACCAGCCGGTTGAGCATCTGGCAGCGATGCGCGCGATACCACAGTTGACGGTGATCCGACCGGCTGATGCAAACGAGACGGCGGAAGCCTGGCGGATGGCGGTTAATAAGACGCACGGACCGACGGCCTTGATTCTGTCACGACAGCCGCTGCCGACATTAGACCGCAGTATTAATGAGGCAGCCAGTGGTACACAACGGGGTGGCTATATCGTGCGGGATGCCGCTAATGCTGAGGTCATTCTGATCGGCACCGGCTCGGAGCTGCAACTGGCCATGGAGGGAGCAGCACTGCTGGACAAAGCGGGGGTAGCGGCGCGAGTCGTGTCCTTACCGGCGTGGGATGTTTTCGAGGCGCAGGATCAAGCGTATCGCGATCAGGTGCTGCCACCAGCGATTATGCACCGGGTAGGCGTCGAAGCAGCAGTACGCTTAGGCTGGGATCGCTATATCGGGATGAACGGGCGCTTCGTTGGTGTTACGCACGGGTATGGTGCATCGGCACCGTATAAAGAAATCTACAAGCATTACGCGCTCACGCCCGAACATGTGGCGGGGGAAGCGCTTGAGCTATTAGGTAAGCCCAACCCGTACGCGCAAGAAGAGCATAGCACACCGCCGATGCCGGAGCAGCCGGCCGGGGCAGGGCATTCGTAAGGAATAAGGCGTTGACGGGGCGGATTACCTTCCGGTATTATTGGGAAGGCTAAGGAGTATTTATGATGAAATTTGTCTTGTTTTTGCTTGGTGCATTCATCGGTTTAGTCGGTGGGGCGGCCTTGCTGGCATATGCCTACCAAGCGGCCGGCTTATATCCGCCGGATGACGCGACGATCAAGTTTATCGCCCGTGAGCGAGGCTGGCTCAAAGAAGAAGAGTAATCCCCACGAGGTAGCGGCACCCCACGTTGGCACGTGGGGTGCCGCTTTGTGTTCCGCTGATTATGCCACGACAGTGCTATACTCTCAGCGGTGTCAGGTCAGTAACTATGTAACATTGCCACGTAGCCTACGTACATTCTATGCGGATCAATGGAAGCTCCAGGCAGGGGCAAGAGAGGATGAGCGAGCGATGATCGACGAACATATGTTGAGCAGCACCAAGGGCGGCAAGGACCAGGGGACGAAACTCAAAACCGTCCGCGCCAAGGAGTTGCAACTCGAACAAGAGCTTGACTCAACGATGTCAACGTATGAGACGACGGTAAGTCGCTTGACCGATATTAAGCAGCGCAAGCAGGCCAATGTCGGAGAGCTGACCAAGCTAGACGCGGCCATTGCGAACGGCCGGCAGTACGAAGGTGATCTGCAGTCGTTGATCGAAGATTTGACACATGAACTTGATGACCTGGGGCGAAATGTCACGACCTTGCAAGACGCGCGCGGTATGGAGAAGCTAGTCGGGCGCTTTAACAAACGGATGGCTCGGCAGATGACGGTTAAGCGCATCCGGGAACAGAATGTTGAGGGCTCGATGCGTTCGGTGCTGGCCTATGCGCGCGGGACCGTTGAATCGCTTAATGCCACGATTGCCAAAAATGCCCAGGTCTATAGCAAACTGCAGCAGACCGATATCGAGTTATCGCAGAAACTGGTCGACAATCAGCCGAAGTATGAGCACTGGCGGCTGGAGGTCAAGCGGCTTGCGGGTGAACTGGCCGAGCTTGACCGGCGTATTCAGGTAGCAGATGAGTCGAGCTATGCGCCATTGCAGGCGGAGCACACGCGCAAGCAGGGCGAATTAGACGAGGCGAAGCTCAACGAGACGCAGTATTTCGAGGTACTGAAGAACGCCAAAGAAGCCCAGCCGATCGTGCGGGCGCATATGGAGGGCTTTAAGCAAGCCGTGGCGGCGCTCTCGCAGAATAAAATCAAGACGCAGGAAAAGATTGCGAACCTGACGACGGTCTTCGAGGGCATTTACCAGATTATGGAAACTGCGCTTGAGATCAAAGGCTTCTCGACGATCGATAAGTCGATAAATTATGCCGCCGACTCGACCACGCGGCTGATGACCGAGCAGGTGCAAGGCATTCTGGCGGAAACGGCCGACCGCGCTGAGCATAAGGTGATCGATGATGCGAAGCTGAAGGAGTATACCGATCATTTGGCGTCAATCATTGATACCTTCGACTCGCGGATGACGCAGCTTGAGCAAGAATATTCTGAGAAGCGCTAGGTCGTGACGATCAACCGGCATCCATTGCAGGCGCAAGGAGCAGGGCAGGCCGAACGGCAGTTGCCCGATGAGGCGGTCGTAGGCTACTGTGACCGGCTGGGCGACCGGCTGACATGGCTCGGCAAAGTGATCGGCGAGGAGCAAAAGGAAGGACGTATTAGCCAGGCAGCCAGCCAGGCGACGCACACTTTTTTGCACGAGCTGCGCGGCACGGTGATGGTGATGGCGCTCAAGCACGCCCGGCAACTGTTGGATATCGAGCCCGTGCCGTTGACGATCGACCCGACCGAGTCGGGGATGCCAACCTTCAAGGATTTCTGGCAGCTACGGGATGACTGTGAACATGCCCAGGAGCAATTGGAGCAAATTCCGGCGCGCGACGTCCTGATGGAGCAGGCGATTGATGCCATCTACCACGGAGATCGACCGGTCAAGCAGCAGATTCTGTGGCTCCAACGCGCGTATATGGTACGGCTGGCAGCAACGCCGGTCGTTGCCGATTTTAGGGTCTTCGATCCAGTTCAAATTAGTGCACTGGGGAATGATCATGTATATGCCGTTAGCTGGAGCGGCGTGATCCGCAGCGTTAATCTGTTCGAGTGCACGACGATGCATTTTATCGAGCGCGGTGGCTGGCATGTGAACGGGGGCGTCGAGCAACTGCGCGGGTTGGTGCAGGAGTTCGAGCACGGTCATCATGGGCTGCAAGAAATGCTCGGTATGTGCAACGAGGCCGGCTGGATTGTGCCTCAAACCATCGAGCGAGTGACGATAGGCCCGTACTACCATCGCTGGACCGAGAACGATGATTTCATCAAACAAGCCTTTGCCGTAGACGCGGATAATGATCCGTGGATGCTGCGTTGTACGATTGAGCGTGCAGCAACGACCAAGGCGATTCAACGTTCGACGATGGATAAGCTGCTGGGCAGGGAACCGATGGCTTCCGGCCCATCGATCAAGTCGACGGCGCTGCTGGTGCCGTTGCGTCTCAAGCAGCAGCTAGGAGATCGGGATGAAGATGGCAACGTATGCGCGGTCTATGGGCTATCGAAGGATGGCGATCTCGTATGCTAGGGCATAAGAGGATAGTGATATGACGACCAAGGATAACGTGCATGCCGTGACCGATGCCGATCTTGACCGCCACCGCCAGGATGCGGAATTCCGTATGCAGAACATCCCGATGCGAGGCGTGTCCTATGATCTGGTAGCGGAGCTGCGCAAGCTGCCGGGTAGCGGGGGCTATTTGCTGGGCGAGCCGGTTAATCATGTACTGCATGTGCTACGGCGCGGGCTTTGCCTGTATTACGAGCTGTACGAGGAATTGAGCGCTACAACCGATGCACACCAGACACTGTTTCTGGGGAGTTATGCGTTGTTTGGCCTGGCAGCACTGGTCGTGCAGGAGCTACCGGCACCCCAAGGCGAGAACCTGGCCTCGTTTCCCAAGCCCGAGAGCAAGTTTTTTAAGATTGGGCTGGGCACCGATGATGATCTTAAGACACTGCTCTCGTTTTATCTCAGGACCCTGACGCAGCGCACGGGGAGCGATAGCTTGGTGGTGGAACATGCGGACGACGTCGTTAGCTTGACACGGGATTACTTCGTGGCAGCGCGCGACCAGATGGTGGCCGATAGTGAGCAACTACCGAACGAACTGTTGGCACAGATCGAGGGGAGCGCGATAAGGGTAGGGGAGCTGCAACTGCAGGGCTTCACGTCGTCAGCCCAAGCGAAAACGTCGCAAGTAGAATGGACACCGGTGCTGCCGGAACAGGTCGTCGGCAATTCCTCGGCCAAGCAGGCTTTACTCAGGTATGTTGATCGCCTGGCGCTGTATGATGCCAAGCAGGGCTTCAACCCGGTGTTGGAGTTGGGCGGGCTGCCGAGCACTGTGCTCTTTGATGGCTTCCCGGGGACAGGCAAGACGTCGTTGTTTCGGATGGCGATGACGCGCATGCAATTGCGAGGCGAGCAGGTGGGCCTGCCAACACACTTTGTCCAGATCGATCCCGGCATCAAAGATGAATATTACGGCCGCACCGGCAAACTGCTGAACGAAAAGCTGGGGTTGGTGCGTGACCGTTCGGCACTAGTACTAGTCTTTTTCGATGATGTCGATCTGCTGCTGCTGTCGCGCGGCGACCCAGGGATGGGAGGAGCCGACAAGGATGTGCTGAACATTACGATGCAGTTCCTAGATGGGGCCTTTACCAAGCATGTTGGCAATGCGCAGACCTATGCCGCAACCAATGAGCCGACCGCAACCGATTCGGCGCTACGCCAGCGGTTCCACCAGCGCGAGTTGATTGATGGTCCAGAAAGTTGGCAGGATTATGCGCGACTCGCCCAGATCAAGCTGGCACGACAGATGCAGCACGGTTTAATCCAGGTCAGCGGCGAGGTGCCTCCGGCTGAGAAGGCAGGGACGGTCGCGGCGGGGACGAAGCTGCCCTTCGCTAGCCGGTTGTTGGGGCGAAAAAGCGTGTCGTGGCAAGAGATCGGTGAGTTATGCGTTGAGCTTAAGCGGAAGGATCCGCGCTTCACCGGCCGCCCAATCGAAAGCGTGACACAAACCTTGCTGGCCGAAAGTGCCAATTTCGAGATTCCTGAAACATGGTATACCGATCCAACGTCATATGTTCAGAAGCCATACGACGACAAGGTTAGTTTGTTGGCGTCGCTTTACCGGCCGATAACGGGTGAGATGATCGCCGAGGCGCTGGAACGGTATTTCAACTCCGAGCAGCGGTATATAACCGACGCGAAGGCACAGACGGTCGAACGGATGGCGAGCGAACTGGAGACACAGTTGGCGGCGCGTACGCTCCTGGCACAGCGGAGCAATGGGCAGTAAGCGAGCATGAGCAAATTACCGTGGAATGGTCCGCTCTTTGCGGTCAAAGGCCAGTTAGCCACACGCTACGCGCAGGCTTTACGCTCGGCGTGCGACCTTGACTGCCCGCTGACAGAATTCAGGATCGACCGGATGGGCTGGAGTCCGCAACTGGCGGCGTTGCATGGTCCGAATTATCTAGGGGCCGATGCCCTCCGCTATGGCATTATTCTATCGCCGGATCAGGCAGAAGCGCCGCTAATCCGGCGACGTTTTTCGTATGAGTCGCCATTAATCGAGCAAGTATATTTGCAGGCACGAGCCAGCTTGCTCCATTTGATCGATAGCGAGGCGGTGGTCGTTGAGTTTGATAGCGGTCTAGCTTTTTGCCGCGGTGCTGTGGATGTATTAGCGATCAAACAGGTCGAGGCACAGCTGACGACAGCACGTGATACCGTCGGCAAAACGAGGATGCTGCTCGCGCATGGGGCAGGCCTGCATGAGCAGTCGCGGATTCTGGATGACCAGTATATTGACGAGATGCTCGCGCTCGTTAAGGAGGTCGGCGATCCGCGGCGACAGCCACTACCACCCGAACTACAGCTCGCTGTCGGCTCGGTCTGGGCAGATGTCGCCGGCGATGTTTATGTGCTGCGCTTGTCAAACTCGCGCAAAACGGATGCGTTGGTTATCACAGCACAAGCGGATGAGGGGCTCAAGCAGCTGCCGGTGACGCCGCTGCGGCTTGATAATCCGGCACTCGTGGATCTACTGCATCTGACTGGATTTCTGCAGTATGCGCATGATGCATCGCTCTCGCTGCTTCTGAAGCGGCTCGGCGACTTAGAGCGAGAAGCATTGCTGGTAGCCGGGGAAGCGAAACACGCCCCGAATGACGCCGAACGACGGCGGCAGATCGCACGGAACACGGCGGCGCAAGCTGCCCTACCGCAGCTTTACTGGGAGTTGGATGGCGAAGTGAAGCGCTTGCACGCAGGGGCTAGCTTTGATGCACAGCGGCTGTCGGTAGGAGCACGATGGGCACTTTCAGCGCCAACACGGGATGCAGATGTGATGGTGCATTTGTTGACACGCTTTGTACCCTATGACTATGCGCAGCTCATCCATCACCACCCGGGGATTGTGCAGGCGGAATGGCCGAGATACGGCGAGGCAAAGCGGCGCTACCTTGAGGCCAATTTTCCGTATTTAGTACAGAGCTTTGTCGAGACAGCGGTAACGCCGTTGCCGGCAGAGCCGCAACAAGAGGCGGGAGCAACGGTTCCCGCATAGGAGGCGGGCAAAGGAATTTGCCCGGATTGAAGATGATTGCAACCTATACTTTGGGCAATCAAGCAGTCTTACATCTTTTTGTCGGGTTCGCTTTTGCGTTACTCAACGTCGTGATCCGTTATTTCGCGCACTGGTTCCCACGGGTTATCTCGGTGTTGCCGCGTCATAATGTGGTCCGGGCGTTGATTATTGCTTATCTCGTCGCACTGGTGCTGCAGTTGTTGACCTCGCCGCTGTTCGCGACAGTATTTCATCCCAAATACGTTGAGTTCGCGTGGTCACCGTATGAGGCATTTTTTAACGTCGCAGGCGTACTGTTGATGGATGTGATTATGATCGCCTGGAGTGGCATTCGGCGTGGGGCCGAGATTGGTGGCAAGCAGTTCGAGGTGGCCAAGGCGCAAGCAGCGCAGGAGATTGATGTGTTGACGCACGGACATGGTGCGGCGACCCCAACCGCGACAAGCGTTACGCAAGCGGAAGCTGAGGCACGAGCGGCGGCTGAGCGGAAGCAACGCGTTGATGAACAACTTAAGAATTTTTGAAGCCTGTATCGCCCACCGCGGGGGTAGGCACCGGGTAGAGGGGGAATAACAGAGTACAACAGAGCATAGGTATAAAGCAAGAGGGCTCCGGCGATTTGCCGGAGCCCTCTTGTACTATCAGCGACGGGTTAGGTGCCGTCGCCGGTCAGTGGATCATCGCTAACCGGGCCGAACTGACCGTCGATCTCGGCAGGGACGTCATCGGTAACACCACTGGTGGGGAAGAGGTAGCTAAGGTCGGTTTTGTCGAGCGGCTCCGGAGCGGTATAGATACCGGCCGGGGCACGTCCGTCGCCCTCAAGATCGAAGCGAGCCGCCAGGGCATCCTGCTCACGCGCCATTAAGTCATCCAGTTCGGTGTTATGCAGGACACTCCCTGCCAATGCAGTGAACTGGTCCTCGGTCATGCTCGGACCACCGGCCGTCGAGGCATCGGCACCTACCGGCGCCCCAGCCCCGGCCAGGATGGCAGCAGCTTTGGCATTGTCAGCTGCGACTTCGTTGGCCGCCAGCAAGCGTCGTTGCGCCAGCCCGGTACCGGCCGGAATGAGCTTGCCGATCACGACATTCTCTTTCAGGCCCCGCAGGTAGTCGACCTTGCCGGTGATGGCCGCCTCGGTCAAAACACGAGTGGTTTCCTGAAATGAGGCGGCGGACAAGAAGGAGTCGGTATTCAAGGCCGACTTGATCAAGCCGAGCAACAACGTTGTCGCCAGCGCGGGCTCGCCACCCTGGGATAGAATGCGACGGTTGATACGCACGAATTCAAAGGCATCAACCAGCTCGCCGGGGAGCAAATCGGTATCGCCCGAATCTTCAATGCGCACGCGGCGTAGCATCTGGCGCACGATCATTTCGACATGCTTGTCGTTGATCGGCACACCTTGTAAGCGATAGACACGTTGCGCCTCATTGACGAGGTAACGCTGGACCTCCTCACGGCCCAGGACCTGCAGCATTTCCTGGGGATCGATCGCGCCTTCGGTAAGCTGCTGACCGAGGGTAACGGTGGCACCATCAACGATGCCGGCACGGATGCGTGAACCATGGGGTACCACGACCTCCCGCTCTTCGCGGTCTTCGTTGCGAACGGTGATCGTACCACCGGCGATGGAGACGATACCGGCAGTACGCGCGACAACCGGCTGCTCATCGGTATCAGAGCGGTTTGACTCGGCCAAGCGAGCACCAAATTCGACCTGATGGCCGGCCTCAACCAGCACACGATAGCCTTCGGGCAAGAGTTGCTCGTCGGCAAAGACACGGTTCGAGACGACGCGGATACGGCGCGACTCTTCTTCTTTGATGAGTTCGATTGTACCGTCAATCTCGGCCAGTAACGCTTTGCCCTTGGGGGAGCGCGCCTCAAAGATTTCTTGGATGCGCGGCAAACCCTGGGTGATATCTTCACCAGCGACACCACCGGTGTGGAAGGTACGTAGCGTGAGCTGAGTACCGGGCTCACCGATCGACTGGGCTGCGATGATACCAACGGCCTCGCCAATCATGACCAACTTACCGGTCGCGAGATTGCGGCCATAGCATAGACGGCAGACACCGTGCTCGGCACGACAGAGGAGCCCACTGCGGACGAAGATGGCCGTGACGCCAGCATCTACCGCTATACGTGCAGCTTCTTCCGTGATTTCGTCGTTACGCGCTACGAGGATGTCGCCGGTCTGCGGGTGCTTGATGGGCAGGGCCGCCATACGCCCGACAACACGATCATACATAGGAGCTTTGACGATATCGGAGTCGGCTTCCAGCACCCACATGCCCATCTCGGTGCCGCAATCGTCAACGGTGACGATCAGGTCCTGGGCCACATCGACCAAGCGGCGTGTTAAGTAGCCGGCGTCGGCGGTACGGAGGGCGGTATCGGCCAGACCCTTACGACCACCGTGCGTTGATACAAAGTATTCCAGGACGGTTAAGCCTTCGCGGAAGTTTGAACGAATCGGCAATTCGATAATCTTGCCAGTCGGGTCGGACATCAAACCACGCATGCCGGCCATCTGGCGCATCTGATCGATGCTACCGCGTGCGCCGGAGACTTGCATCATTGAAACCGGACCGAACGGATTGATATGTTGCTTGACCGCTTCGGTAACGTCCTTGGTCGCCGTCTGCCAAGCTTCCACAACGCCACGGTAGCGCTCGTCCTCGGTAATTAAGCCGCGGCGATGCTGCTTGGCGATGTCGCTGACCTTGCCTTCGGCGCGCTCCAAGATACCGGCTTTGGTCGGGGGCACTTCCACATCCGCAGCGGAGAAGGTCATACCACCCAAGGTCGAGTGTTTGAAGCCCAACTGCTTGATACGGTCGGCCAACATGGCCGTTTGGTCAGAGGCATGAAAGCGCAGCAGCTCTTCTTCGCTGAGCTGTGGGTATTCAGCTGTGAGGGCGGCGCGGGCCTCGCCCACCAGATTTTCCGAACGGCTGTAGAAGCGGTAGCAGTCGGCGATCACTTCCTTCAGGCCGGTTTTTTTGATTAACCGGTTGCGGAAATGGAGTGGAGACTGGAAGCCGTTCTCGCCGGGCTCTGGCTCATCAGGGAAGCGAATCGCGTTGTTGAACAAGACACGACCAACCGTGGTCTCAACCAACATGCGCGGGCGAGTGCCTTCGGAGGGCAAGTCCTTCGCTGGGGTCGTAATCTCATTTTCCTCGCCAACAACATAGTCGTCAAGGATTAGCGTAATCGGTGCTTGGGGCGAAACAATCTTGTTATCATAGGCCAGCAATGCTTCATCGACATCGCTAAAGATTTTGCCGGCACCGAGCGCATCGGGACGGACCTGCGTTAGGTAGAAGCAACCAAGCACGATATCCTGCGCCGGCGTGATGATCGGCTCACCGTGCGCGGGTGACAAGAGGTTATACCGCGAGAGCATGCGCATACGGGCTTCTTGTTGCGCAGGACGCGACAAGGGCACGTGCACAGCCATTTGGTCACCATCGAAGTCGGCATTAAAGGCCGAGCAGACCAACGGATGCAACTGGATGGCTGAACCTTCGATCAAGACGGCTTCAAAGGCCTGTATCGACAGGCGGTGCAGCGATGGGGCGCGGTTTAGCAAGACCAGATAATCTTTGATGACCTCTTCCAAGGCATCCCAGACCTCGGGCTTGATGCGCTCGACGAAGCGCTTGGCAGCCTTGATGTTGTGGGCATGACCTTTTTCGACCAAGCGGCGCATGACGAAGGGCTTGAAGAGCTCCAGCGCCATTTTCTTTGGTAGACCGCACTGGTGTAGCTTAAGGGTCGGTCCAACCACGATCACCGAACGGCCGGAATAGTCTACACGCTTGCCAAGCAAGTTCTGGCGGAAGCGGCCTTGCTTGCCCTTGAGCATGTCGCTCAAGCTCTTCAGACGATGCTTGCCTTTGCCCGACACGGCACGACCGCGGCGACCATTATCGATTAAAGCATCAACAGCCTCCTGAAGCATACGCTTCTCGTTGCGCACGATGATCTCGGGCGCATTCAGCTCCATGAGCCGCTTGAGACGGTTGTTACGATTAATGACGCGCCGGTAGAGATCGTTCAGGTCGGACGTGGCGAAGCGGCCACCGTCGAGCTGGACCATCGGGCGTAGGTCCGGTGGGATGACCGGCAACACCTTCATGATCATCCACTCAGGCTTGTTGCCGGACTTACGGAAGGCCTCGACCACGCGCAGGCGCTTGGTCGCTTTCTTACGCTTCTGGGAGGTGACAGAGGAGACTTGAATCTCTTCTTGTAACTGAGCCGCGAGTGCATCTAGGTCAACACGGCCCACTAAACCACGTACTGCACCGGCACCCATTTCAGCACGGAAGGTACCAAGCGCAAGATCGCGCATGCCGCGGTACTCTGACTCAGACAAAATGCGCAGCAGCTTGATCTCATCAATACGGTCAAGCTTATCTTTTTCCTCACGAACCAGGAGTTCGAGTTCCCGCTGCGTTTCGTCCGACAGCTTGGTCCGGGTTTGTTCGGCGACAAAGGAGCGTTGGTCACGCTCGGCACCGATCAAAGAGTCAGAGTCGTTAAGCTCCTGCTCACGTCGCTCCCGCAGCCGGTCGATCTCGGCACCAAGTAGCTCGTCTAAGCGGTTAATGTGGTATTCGCTAATGGGCTCGCCACGCTCGGCCACGACAACCTCGTGGAAGCGGAGATCTTCGGGCGCGGCAAGGTTCATAAGCTCTTCGAGCTGGTCATGCAGATCCTGCGCTTCGTCTTCGAGCTCACGCTGCTGTTCTTCGTATTGTTCTTTGATCTGCTTCTGAGTGGTCGCTAGATCGCTTTCAAGCAGAGCCAACTCTTCAGTCGCACGAGTACTGGCGTCGGTGCCTTTGCCGCGGGCTTTGCCTTCGAGCTCGGCGCGGCGAACCTGGAAGTCGGCGCGCAGACGCTGGCGTAACTGCTCCATCGCTAGATCATCGACATCGGTAACAATGTAGGCAGCGAAGTAGAGCACACGCTCCAAGTTGCGGGGTGAGATATCGAGTAGCAGACCCAAGCGACTCGGGGTGCCTTTCACGAACCAAATATGCGAGACCGGCGAGGCCAGATTAATATGGCCCATCCGTTCACGACGCACCTTTGAGCGGGTTACTTCGACGCCGCACTTATCGCAAACAACCCCTTTATACCGGACACGTTTGTATTTGCCACAAAAACATTCCCAATCCTTTTGCGGACCAAAGATTTTTTCGCAGAACAAACCGTCACGCTCAGGTTTGAGTGTACGGTAGTTAATTGTTTCAGGCTTGGTCACTTCACCACGCGACCAACTCAAAATTTCTTCGGGGGATGCTAGGCTAATACGAATGGCATTGAAATCATTAATTTCGGGCATTTAGCGCTCCTCATAGCGACGAATACTTGCTCATGGCGTGAGGTAGGAGTGGCAACCGCCGCCGCTCCTACCTCACGCACTATCTTCCCTAAAACTCGCCGCGTTCCATACCCGACAGGTTGATACCGTCCAGGGTACTCAAGTCGTCGCCAGCGTCTTCGCTGAGTTCCATAGCCGTCTCGTCCTCGGCCAAGACCTCGACCGACAGGCCGAGCGACTGTAACTCTTTAATCAACACCTTGAAGGACTCGGGCACACCCGCTTCTTGGATCAACTCACCCTTTACAATTGCTTCGTAGGTCTTGACGCGACCGTTGACGTCGTCGGACTTGACAGTCAGCATCTCCTGGAGAATATAGGCAGCGCCGTAGGCCTCTAGGGCCCACACTTCCATTTCACCAAAGCGCTGACCACCGAACTGCGCCTTGCCGCCGAGCGGCTGCTGGGTCACAAGCGAGTACGGACCGGTCGAGCGAGCATGGATCTTGTCTTCGACCAAGTGGGCCAGCTTCAACATATAGATGTAGCCGACCGTTACCGGGTTATCGAAGGACTCGCCGGTACGACCATCGTACAAGGTTATTTTACCGTCGGGCGGTAGACCCGCGTCGTGGAGCGCCTGCTGAATTTGTGCTTCGTTCGCGCCGTCAAACACCGGCGTGGCAATCTTGTAACCGAGACGAGCGGCAGCCCAGCCCAGGTGCGTTTCCAAAATCTGCCCGATGTTCATACGCGATGGCACACCGATTGGATTAAGGATGATATCGACGGGACGACCGTCGGGCAGGAAGGGCATGTCCTGAATCGGCAGGATACGAGAAACGACACCCTTGTTGCCGTGACGACCGGCCATCTTATCACCTGCGCTAATTTTGCGCTTTTGCGCGATCAGGACGCGCACCATCTTGTTGACACCGACCGGCAGATCAGGCGAATCGTCGCGGGAAAAGGTTTTGACGTCGATGATCTTGCCACGCACGCCATGGGGTACGCGCAACGAAGTATCTTTGACCTCACGAGCCTTTTCACCGAAGATCGCGCGGAGCAAGCGCTCCTCAGCTGTGAGGTCGGTCTCGCCCTTAGGCGTAATCTTACCGACGAGGATATCGTTGGGGTTGACGTCGGCACCAACGTAAATGATGCCCTCGTCGTTGAGATTACGGAGCGAGTCCTGGCCAACGTTAGGAATATCACGCGTGATCTCTTCGTCGCCCAACTTGGTTTGACGGGCCTCGACCTCGTACTTCTCGATATGTATTGAGGTAAAGATGTCTTCGCGTACCAGCCGCTCCGAAACCAGGATCGCGTC
>JBBRHB010000003.1:0-26298 GCA_038223355.1 Chloroflexales bacterium | reverse complement strand
CTATCGGGAGTGATCAACAAGTAGCTTTTATTCTGGGCTAGGCCAAAGATGCGTCCAGCTGCGGTCAGCGCGATTGTTGAGAACAGGCCTTTGGTAGTAGGGCTTAGTGGAATATTGTGCAGCTCTTTGCCGTTGATAGAGAGGTGATCGACCGTCCAGCTACCCGCATCTAGGACATAAAGATCGCCTTTACCCGTGACGACAAAATCGGTTGGACGCTGCAGGAATGCGAGATTGATTGTTTGTTCAAGCTTACCACTGGCTCCGTTGAAGAAGAGCAGCCGTTTGTTGACCGCATCCATGATGCGGATCGAGCCGTCAGCGGCGATCCGAAAGGTCGTCGGTCCATCAGTATTCGTAACACCCACCTGGCCTGCCGCACTCCCTACCGCAACCCGCAGCGCCGTCGTTCCAGCCATCGCCGAGGCTCCTGTCGGTGGGATGGTTGCGGTAGCCTGGATAAGAGTCGCCGTCGCCGGAACCAGTGTCGCCAATACGGTAGGTACCACTACCGTATTGGCGGGAGCACTCGGAGCCGTCGTCGGAACTACGGTGGGAACATTTGTTGGTGCAGTGGTCGGGCTCACCGCCGGGCTGGTCAACACCGGGCTCGTTTGAGACGGTAGGCCAGCGGTCGTCTCGGTCACGTTTGGCGTAGCTCCACAACCGGCCAGGACACTGGTCAAAGCGATGAGTACAACTATTTTACAAATTTTCGACATAGACACCTTTACGGCGTAGTATCATGGGACGAGGATAGTATACATCCGGCTGAGCACAGAATTAATTACTGCGCGATGATAGCGCGGTGAAGGATGGGAGCACAGCATGAGTCAATTGCCTCTGTATCCATTAATGACCGAGCGCCGGATTGTGCAACCGCTATGGGGTGGCACCCACTTAGCCGCATGGCTGGACCTGCCCGAGCCCCATCCCGAGCGCATCGGCGAAACCTGGCAAGTGTATGATACCAATCCGATCCTGAATGGTCCGCTGGCCGGACGGACGCTGGCCGAGGTCACGCAGCAATACGGCGCGGCGTTGGTTGGTAGCCATGCTGTGGAACAGTATGGGGCCGACTTTCCGCTTCTGGCAAAATTCATTGACGCCGCAGCGCCGCTCTCGATCCAGGTGCACCCGGATGATGCCTATGCACACGCGCATGAGGCCACGACCGGTTTTCATGGCAAGACCGAGGCCTGGTATATTCTGGACGCCCAACCGGGTGCCAGTGTCGTGTATGGTCTGGAGCGCCCAATTGGTCGTGCTGAGTTTGGGGCTGCTGTGGCAGATGGCACGGTCGAGGGGCTGCTCCACCGTATCCCGGTCAAGGCCGGCGATGTCGTCTTCGTACCCGCAGGCACCGTACATGCCATTGATGCAGGTACAACATTGTTTGAGATCCAGCAGAAGTCTGACCTGACTTACCGGGTCTATGATTATGGGCGACGGGACGCCAAAACTGGACAACCACGCGAACTGCACATCGCCAAGGCCCTGGATGTCAGCGACCTCGCACCCGCACCGCGTACGACTCTCGCCCCACTCCCGCTAAGCTCTGAACGCGCATTATTAATCGCCTGTCGCTCCTTTACGCTTGAGCGCTGGAGGCTTGATGCTACGTATACGGCGGCGACCAATCCCGGCTCCTTTGAAATCTTGACCTTGATCGGGGGTGCGGGTACCCTTCGGTGGGCCGATGGCTCGCTACCATTGCGGCGCGGCGACTCGGTTGTCCTGCCGGCAGCATTAGGTGGGTACGCGTTGCTCCCCGCACCATCCTCTTCCACGACCGGTTTAGAGATTCTGCGGGCGTACGTCCCCGATTTGGAACAAGATATCCTCGCGCCGCTACATGCTAAGGGCGTTGATGCAGCGCAGATTGCGCAGAACGTTGTACTATAACGCTACATCAGCTGATTCTTGAATTGACGAACCGCAGAGCGTAGGTGTAGACTGGCGCAATCGATTACATAAGCTTTTCGTAGAGGGGCTCACTGATGGCCGCCATCGACCACAATGAAAGTGGTATTCCTCTTGCCCGAACACTTCCGCCGCCCAGTTCGAGCCGTGCCCGTAAAAATCTGCAGTATCTCAAGGAAAACTGGCTCTTGTTTGTGCTGGGCGGTCCGGGGCTCATCTTCATCCTGCTCTTCAACTATCTGCCGCTCATGGGCAACGTTATCGCCTTTCAAGACTATAGTCCCCGCACGCTCTTTGCAAGCCCGTGGGTCGGCTTCCGCAACTTTCGGTTGTTGACAGAAACACCGATTGCTCGACGATTAATATTTAACACGCTGGGCCTCAATATTCTGTTCATCGGGGCCGAAACCTTCTGCGGCGTTACGCTGGCCCTCTTCCTGAACGAAGTAAAAGGCAAATTCTTCCGGCGCATTGCACAGTCGTTCATGTTTCTGCCGTACTTCATGGGCTGGACCGTCGTCGCAATGGTGTTGTTTGGCTTCATCGACTACCAGGTCGGCACCATTAATGCAATCTTAGTGCGGCTTGGTATGGAACGCGTGGCGCTTACCACGCAACCGGCAATCTGGCCATTGCTGTTGACATTGATCAGGGTTTGGAAGAACGCCGGTGCCTCCTGCATTATCTATCTTGCGGCCCTCACGAGCATTGATGCATCGCTCTATGAAGCTGCGGCGGTTGATGGCGCGAGTCGCTGGCAGCGCATGCGCTTTATTAGCTTGCCGGCCCTCACCGGTATTGTTATTCTGCTGACGCTCTTAGCCATTGGCAAAATCTTTTATGGTGACGTTGGCATGATCTACGCGCTTATTGGCAGCCAGGCCCAGCTCTATTCCACCACCGATGTCATTGATACGTACCTGTTGCGCGCCTTGCAGGTCAACTCCAACTACGGCTTTAGCGCCGCCATCGGTCTGCTGCAATCATTCCTCGGGCTGCTCTGTGTCTTCGGTTCTAACTGGCTGGCGAAAAAATTCTCGCAACGGCAGGGCGAGGAGTACGGGCTGTTCTAAGCATAGGCAGGGGCGCTAACGCGTGCGCTGAAAGGGAATAGGCATGATCGAGAAAAGTAACTGGGGCGATAGACTGCTGGCATTCATCTCGTATACCGTGGTCGCCGGCTTTGCTGTTATGTGCATCTTTCCATTCTGGGTTATGGTCGTGGCATCGCTGACCAATGAGAATTCGTTGACGCTCAACGGCTACTTACCCTGGACCAGCGACTGGTCGTTGAGCGCCTACAAATGGGTGCTGGCCGGCAAAGAGATACAGGCGAGTTATCTGGCCTCGTTCGCCCGCACCCTGATCGGCACGGCTGGTTCGTTGCTAGTCATGTCCGGTCTGGCATACATGATGGCAGCCAAGCGCTTTAAGTGGCGTGGCATGGTGGCGATGTACACATTTTTCGCGATCATCTTTGTGCCGAGCATCATCCCGTGGTTCATCACGACGCGCAACGTTTTACGCCTCTACGATAGCCTGCCGGCCTTGATGTTGCCGATGATGGTGCAGCCCTTCTGGGTCTTCGTGCTGCGCAACTTCTTTTCTCAACTACCAACAGAACTGAGCGACGCCGCGTATATCGACGGGGCATCGGACGTCACAATCCTGTTTCGCATTATTCTCCCGCTATCGGGGCCCGTGTTGGCGACGGTCGGCCTGTTTATGGCCGTCACCTACTGGAATGACTGGTTCTTGCCGGTGATGTTGCTTGACCGTGCCACCCAACTCCGTCCCTTGCCCGTCATCATTCTCCGGATGGTCAACAACATGCAAGCGATTGCCGAAGCAATGAAACAGCCTGGCACCTTTATCCCGCTAGCACAGTTACCTGCTAACGCCATTCGGATGGCTACAGCGTGCGTGATCATTGGGCCAATCGTCTTTGTCTATCCTTTTGTCCAACGCTATTTTGTCAAAGGGCTCACCATGGGCTCTGTTAAAGGCTAATGTACAGGCTGGACCCCCTCGGAAGGAGGCACATCATCACTGCTCGTTGTCGAGCACTTCTGTCCCGCACTTAACCCCACGCATTGGTAGATGTCGTACTTACAAAGAGGTGTACTATGGCCAAGCTCACGCGCCGACAAATGCTCAAAGCCACCGCCACCATGACAATTGGCGGCGTTCTGGCCGCCTGCGGTTCCACACCAGCAGCGGATCAGACCCCCGCTGCAGGTGCGACCGCAGCCTCGACTAATCCGGCGACTGCCGCACCTGCAGCGGCTGCGACGACTTCAGCACCCGCCGCAGCCGCCACGACTTCAGCACCCGCTGCAGCGGCTGCCACGACTTCAGCACCCGCTGCAGCCGTCACGACTTCAGCGCCTGTCGCTGCTGCGACCGGTAAACTGGTCAAGATTACGCTGGTGGAGAGTTGGTTCGGTGTGCCGCAGTACGCCGAAAGTATCGCCCCCGTGACCAAGGCCATCTCCGAAAAAATGCAGAAAGAAGGGCTGAATATCGAGCTTGAGTCGTTGGTCTTGGACGATCATGCGACCAAGTATCCCGTCTTGTATTCCTCCGGGGCCGATTTCACGATGGCCTTTGATGCACCCTGGTACAAGATGGACACGCTGCGTGCTCAACGGGCGCTGGTGCCACTTGAAGACTTGGTCACCCAGTATGGTCCCAAGCTCAAAGCAGCGATTACCGACAAGATCTACCAGGCGAATCTGATGGAAGGTCACCTCTACGGCATTCCGGTGACCTATTATTATGGTGCCAGTTCGGGTGTCCTCTTACGGGACGATTTACGTCAGAAATACAAGGCGCCGGAACCGACCAGCGAAGGTGGTTGGCCCAGCCTCCAGCCGTATCTCGAAGCGATCAAAGCTAACCAGCCGCAGATGATACCTTGGGCTAACATTCCGAGTTATACGATTACTGATATCGTGGGTGGTCACGCCTGGAATGTCGGGGTCAAGGGGATGATTATTCCTGATGCGACGAAGGAGCTCAAACTGGTGGATTATGAGTCATGGCCGGCATTCGTTGAACGTGCCAGGCTGCTGCGCAGCTGGTGGGAAAAGGGCCTCATTAATAAGACCGACTTGACATTGTCTGGCACGAGTCAGACGGTCGAGCCAGACTACATTTTCCCCGGCAAGGCCGCATCCTGTATCGAGAATGAGCCCGACTACAAATTCATCGATTTTACCAAGGCGATGAAGTCATCCAACCCCGACGCCACGCTTATGGGCTATGACATGAAGGGCATCTACTCAACGAAAACACGGACTTTTGGTTCGCTCAAAGCCGGCAACTTCATGGTCTTCAACGTCAACGCGCCCAAAGAGCAACAGGTGGCCGCCATCCAATTCTTCAACTGGCTGGTCAGCAGCCAGGACAACCTCGATCTCTGGCTCATGGGTATCGACGGCGTCAACTACAAAAAAGAAGCCAACTTACGTTTCTCCGAGGTGCCCGGCGTGGATGCTGCCCGTAACTATCGTCGCCAGTGGTATGTTTCCGGCGTCTCCGGTCGTTTCCAGCGCCAGCCGGTTGATCTCCCCAAGGCAGCCGCCGATGCGCTGACCTTCTTCAGCACCGAGTCAAACTGGGACTTCAATCCACACGAACAATTTCAGATCGATTCGAAGGCGCTCGAAGTGGACATTGCCAAGCTTAACGGCGTGTATGACGAGGCCATGCATGGGTTGGTGACCGGTCAAGAACCGACCGACACGGCAATACCGAAGGCCAAGAAGTTACTGGATGACGCTGGACGCCAGCAGCTTAAGCAGAAAGTGCAAGCGGAGTTGGATGACTATCTTGCCAAACATCCATAAACTATTCAAATAAGCACGGGGTCACGGTGACCCCTTTGACTGCTTCTAGATACCACCAGGAGACGAAAAGCTTCATGCAACGCTTGTCACTTAATGGCACCTGGCAGTTTCGCCAGCAGGGTACGAGGGAGTTTCACACTGCGCAGGTGCCGGGCTGCGTCCACACCGACTTACGACGCAACGATCTGATCCCTGATCCTTTCTGGGGCTCGAATGAGCTCGACCTGCAATGGATCGAAAAGGCCGACTGGGAATATACCACTAGCTTTGAGGTAGCCGATGAACTGTTGGCGCACGAGCATGTGGAACTGGTTGCCGATGGCCTGGATACGCTGGCGACCCTCACGCTTAATGGACACGAAGTCGCGCGCACCGAAAATATGTTTGTTGGCTATCGCTTCCCGGTTCGTGCGTGGCTGCAGCCGGGTCGCAACACCTTGACTGTCCATTTCGCGAACCCAATGGACTATATTCGTGCGCGCCTCCCGCAGCATCACTTTGCGGAATGGAATGACCCCGTCGGTGGATCATCTAATATTCGTAAGGAGCCGTGTTCATTCGGCTGGGATTGGGGACCGCGCTTTGCGACCTGTGGTATTTACAAAAACATCGAGTTGCAGGGCTGGGACAGCAATCGCATTACCCGTGTACATGTACAGCAACAGCATAGTGACGGCAAAGTTGGCTTGGCGGTTGATGCACAATTGGCACACTCCGATCTGAACGCACGACTGCGCTGCCGCCTCTTGCTCAACGAGCAAGTCGTAGCGCACGCTGAAGGTAGTGGTGTGCTCGCCTTGCACGTCGAACAGCCGCAGCTATGGTGGCCCAACGGTTTGGGCGCGCAGCCGCTCTATGATCTTCACGTCGAACTGCTGCAGGCCAACGACGTGCTTGCTCAATGGCAGCAACGCATCGGCTTACGCACCATCGAGCTGGATCGCCATCCCGACGAGTGGGGCGAAAGTTTCCAATTCGTCGTTAATAGCCTGCCGGTTTTTGCGAAAGGTGCAAATTGGATTCCGGCGCATAGCTTCCTGCCATCGTTCACGCGAGATGACTACAAAAATGTGCTTAGCTCGGCGGCCGAAGCCAACATGAATATGCTGCGCGTGTGGGGCGGCGGCATTTATGAAATGGATGATTTTTATGACCTGTGTGATGAACGTGGGTTGATGATCTGGCACGACTTCATGTTCGCCTGCTCGCTCTATCCGGGAGATGAGCATTTTCTTGATCTGGTGCGACAAGAAGCAGCCTATCAGGTGCCCCGGTTGGCCAACCATGCCAGCCTCGCGCTGTGGTGCGGCAACAACGAGATCGAGCAGATGGCACCCCAGATTACCGCCACACCCGAGCGCAAAGCTGCTTATGAGCAGCTGTTTTACGACATTCTGCCCGCTGCTGTCGCCCAGTACGATGCGGTTACGCCCTACTGGCCGGGTTCACCACATAATCCCGAGGGCTATGAAAAAGGTCATAACAACGAGCGCGCCGGCGACTCCCATTTCTGGGATGTGTGGCATGCGCGCTATCCGGTGAAACGCTACGAAGAAATGAAGTTTCGCTTCTGCTCCGAGTTCGGCATGCAGTCCTATAGCTCGCCTGAGGTGGCAGCGACCTTCTGCCCACCGGAAGAAATGAACGTCTTTGGTCCGGCGATGGAAAATCATCAGAAAAACGCTGCTGGCAACCAGATTATTTCCGACTATGTCTCGCGGCGCTATCGTTATGCCAAAGATTATGCCGCACTTGCCTATTTATCGCAGCTTAATCAGGCCTATTGTATGCAGGTGGGGGTTGAGCACTTTCGGCGATCGATGCCGCGGACCATGGGGGCGTTGTACTGGCAGATCAATGACTGCTGGCCGGTATTTTCATGGAGCAGCCTGGAGTTTGGTGGACGGTGGAAGGCGCTGCACTACGAAGCACGACGCTTCTTCGCACCGGCACTTCTTTCGGTGCACGTACCGGGCGACGAAAAAGCGGGCATCGGCAATTACATCAGCAACACGATCCACGATATCAATGTCTACACGGTCTACGAGGGCCGAGAGCCACAAACTGGCTTGGTGCAGTGGACCCTCTATACTTTAGATGATGCAATTGTCGCGGCAGGCAAGCAGGAGGTTGCCCTACGCTATGGGGAAGCTGTGCAGCAAGCAACGCTCGATTTCGCTGACGCCATCGCGCAACACGGCAGACGGCAGCTGTACCTGCGGCTGTGGCTCGACATCGACAATGCCGCGGTCTCCGAGCAGACGGTGTTTTTCACGGCGCCCCGCTTTTTGAACCTGCGGCGAGCCTCTATTGCGAGCAAGGTGCACTCACAGAGCGATGGCAGTGCAGAGATCGAGTTCTCGTCACCGGTTTTCCAGCACCGCGTGGAGTTCGACATACCGGGGATGGCGTACCGGGCATCAGATAATTTCTTCGATTTGTTTCCCAATGTACCTCATCGCGTTGTGGTTCGGGCGGAGAAGCTCACTGAAGCAGAGCTAGCAGGTCGATTAACTGCACGCTCGTTGGTGGATAGCTACTAACCGGGCATCCTCGCTCACGACGCCATGGATGGGGCCAGTTAGGCCTCATCCATGGCGATCTCATAGTGCCGGCTGCGTTCCATTGTGTAGCGTATAAATTGGAGCGTTTCGTTCATATCGTCTGCAGCAGGTGGCATATCCGGCTGGTGCCGTCCCGCCCATGCGCGCTCAATCAATGGCGCCCAGCGCCCATCCAAGCTGGCCTGTGCCCAGCGTGCGGCAACTCGCTTCGATGCAACGGTTCCAGAGTCAAGCGTATACAGAATGCGACACTGCGCGAGGACGACATAGGATTGGTAGCCGCGGCTACCGATCTGTGATGGGTTCGCCAGTAGATTGGCTGCCCATCCACGCACAACACCGATCATGGCGCGCCGTAAATCCTGGGGCGCGACAGGATCAATAAGGGTTTGCGGCGCCGGTCCTACCAACGTTATCCCACGTTGGCGTAGGATAGCAAGGTGCACGAGCCAAGCATCGTCATGGACCGCCATTTTAAGCCGTTCACCCGGCCCACGCTCAATATTGGGATGCAGGGCATGGGCCGGGTCATAGCGCCGTAGTGCCTGCTGCGAAAGGTAAGAGCCTTCTAGCTGAATGGCCCACGGCGAGGCAAGGGTCGCAAGGCGATCATGCATCGTCTGCAACGCAGCAAAAAGCTCGGACGAGATGTCCTCGTCGCTGACGACCACAAAATCAATATCGCTATCTTGGTCGAAATCACTGCCGGTCAGCGAGCCGTCCAGATACATGCCGACAAAGTGCGCCCCTAAAATAGCTTGTACGCTCGCCAATAACTCTTGGAGGATAGCATTAACGTCGGGGTACGGTGTAGGCTGTGCCTTGTTCATCCTAAAACCCCGCTGGATGCTGCCGGTGAAAGTCCGTGGCCTCTTGGTAGGCCTGCGCGACTTGCAGAATCGTCGCTTCATCGTACAAACGGCCCGTAAAGGTGATACTGGCCGAACTGCCCTCCGTATCGACGCCATGGGGAATCACGACCGCCGGGTGGCCCGTCAAATTGGTCACCACCAAGCTAGGACCGGCCAGTGATGGTCCGACATACAGATCGACCTGGGTCATCAACTCGGCCATTGACTGCATTAGCAACGTGCGGACGCGGTTAGCCTGGATATATTCGACGGCGGGGATCAAGCGTGCTCTTCGCAGCACGTTCGGCCATGCTTCGTCGATTTGACGTGCCAGGAGGTCGTCTTGATTGGAGCGGGTTAGCTCATCGAAGGCGGCTGCCGCTTCGGCGTTCAAGATCAACCGTAGCGCATCTATTGGATAGGCCGGGAGCGTGATTGGCACGAGTGTGGCGCCGAGCCCACGTAACACCTGGAGAATATCGTTATAGGCAATGCCCTTCGCATCCTCCGAGGCGAAATCCTGCTCAAGATACCCGATGCGGAGCGAACTGAGATCGGTCGCCGGTGGCCAGTGGAAAGGACGGTCGACCGCCGTCAGGTCCCGACTATCCGCGCCATGCAGCACATTGAAGACCAGCCCGAGATCCGCCACCGAGCGGGCCATCGGTCCGATCTTGTCCATGCTCCAGCTCAAGGCCATCGCCCCATAACGACTAACGCGGCCGAAGGTCGGTCGCAGCCCCGAGATGCGGCAGCGCGTCGCGGGCGACACGATCGAGCCCAACGTTTCGGTCCCAATCGCAAAGCCAACCAGCCCCGCCGCCGTCGCAGCGCCCGACCCGGCCGACGAGCCGCTTGCTCCTTCCTCCAGATTCCAGGGATTCTTGGTCATACCACCAAACCACACATCGCCCCACGCGAGTTCGCCCAGCGTCAGCTTGGCCAGCAACACGGCACCCGCCGCTTCCAGTCGCTCGACCACGGCCGCATTGATCGCCGGGATCTGTTCCTTGTAGGGCGCTGCGCCCCAGGTGGTCGGAATATCCTTCGTTGCCAGCAGATCCTTCGCGCCCCATGGGATGCCATGCAGGGGTCCGCGGTACTTCCCGGCAGCCAGCTCCGCATCCGCTGCCTTGGCTTGGCTGCGTGCCAGTTCTTCCGTCATGGTGACTACACACATGAGCTGCGGGTTAAAACGCTTCAGTCGCGCAAGATACAACTCGGTCAATTCAAGCGAACTCACTTGTCGCGTCCTGATCAGCTGGGACAGCACAGCCACCGGCGCGAACGCCAATTCATCCTCGCCTGCCGGTTTCTGGACGCCTGCGACCGGTGCGACCGGTGCGACCGCCAGCGCAACGGGGGCCGGCATGGGCCGAATATCCGGCTGAAAGACCAGCGCGGGCGGCACCGCGTTCGGCAGTGGCACCGCGCGCAACTGCTCATACTGCTCAGCGGTCTCCTGGACCCCTTTCAGCATCAGCGCCCGCTCCTCGGGTGTGAATGTCAGTCCTGCGGTCGCTGTCGCTGATGCCAGTAGTTCGTCGGTTAGCGGAGATGTATTCATGTTCAATGCCTCGGTGAGTATGAGCGCGTCATAGAACGTCACAGCGCAAACGATAACCCGTGAGCAATTGATATGCCGAGCAGATGATATACTTAGAGAAGGCAAGCACTGAGGGTACAGCGAGGGTGCAACATAGCGAAGGAAACAACGATGGCAACTGCCACCTATGAAAGCGTGCTTGAACAGGCACAGCAGCTCCCACCGGAGGAGCGCCGGCGCCTCCGTGATGCGCTTGACGACGACACGGATACGCGGTGGGATGCGACCTTTGCCCAGTCGCAGGACCAATTAGCAAAGCTCGCGGCCAAAGCCCGCGCCAACATTGCCGCCGGACGGAGGATTCCCCTTGAGCCCGAGCAACCGTGAGATCGTACATCGATGTTGACTTCCTCGTCGTGTACCGGAAGCTGCCACGCGACATCCAACAGTAAGCACGGGCAGCTTATCAGCGATTTCGTCAGGATCCACAGCATCCAGGCCTGCTCTTCAAGCGGGTCCACACGCGCGAACCAGTCTACTCCGCGCGGGTCAATCAAGACTATCGGGTCTTAGGCTTGCTCGCAGGGAATGAAATTACCTGGTTCTGGATTGGCGACCATGATGCGTATCTGCGGTTGCTGAATACACTATAGGCAGAGCATGCAGGGATGGACCTTCTGAGAACTGTCCTGACGCTAATTTCATCGTCCGTGGTCTGGCTACCCGTACAGTGCGAAAAATTAATTGACGAACTTGACTCAACAAAATTAGGTTGAATATCCGGCTCGAAGATCAAGGCCGGTGCGAGTTAGTTGAGCAATGGCACCGCGCAACTGCTCATAGATCTCAACGCGCTCCTGGACGCCTTTCAGCATTAGGGCCCGCTCCTCGGCGGTGAAGCTCAGTACCGCGATGGCTGTCGCCGCCAGCAATGTTTCATCCGTAATTGAAGCAGTGTCCATCAGCGGTGGTACCTCGGCGAACGTGAGCCCGATAGTCTCGCGTCACGTTTATATCGTGGAGTTCATGAGCAGGAGTCGTGCCGAGTGTCCACAGCGTTAGCACACAAGAATGCAATTCCCTGTATCATGTGAATACGACTGCGACTGGGATGCGAGAGGAGCAGACCCTTGAATATTTTCAACCAACTCAAAAACCATATCGGCTTAGTGCCGAACCCTATTAGTGACAAAACCCGCCAACTGCACGCTCGTATTAATGATGCGTCGGTGAGCATTAGTGTCTGCCCCTATTGTGCCGTCGGCTGCTCACAACTCGTCTATACCAAAGATGGCAAGATTATCGACATTGAGGGTAACTATGCGAGCCCGATCAACGGCGGGACGCTTTGCCCGAAGGGCGCGGCGACGTGGGGTTTGCTCCATAGCCCGACGCGGATCACAACCGTTAAATACCGCGCGCCCTATAGCGATCATTGGGAGGAGCGTTCACTCGACTGGGCCATGGAGCAGATCGCCCAACGTGTCAAGCAAACGCGCGATGCTCATTATGAAGAGCGGGATGAGCACGGCATGACCGTTAATCGCACCCTGGCAATCGGCCATTTTGGCGGCGCGACACTCGATAACGAAGAGAATTACCTGATCAAGAAGCTGTTTACCGCCGGTCTGGGGATCGTTGCCGTCGAGAACCAAGCGCGCATTTGACACTCCTCCTCAGTGCCCGGTCTGGGCGCTCGGCTTGGTAGAGGCGCGGCGACGACGACACAAGAAAGTCTGGCCGACAGCGACTGCGTCGTCATTATGGGCGCCAACATGGCGGAGAATCACCCCGTCGGGTTTCGCTTTGTTATGAAGGCAAAAGAGCGCGGTGCGAAGCTTATTCATATCGATCCCCGCTTTTCGCGCACATCGGCCATGGTCGACGTGCATGTCGCGCTGCGTGCCGGTAGTGACCTGATCTTGCTTGGTGCGCTGGTCAACTATGTGATTAACAGTGACCGCTGGCAGAGTGACCCGTTCTTCCAGGAATATGTCACGCACTATACGAACGCGGCAACACTGATTAATCCCGATTTCAAGGACACCGAGGATCTCGCGGGCATCTTCTCGGGCTATGATGCCAAGGAACGCAAGTACGATCCAGAGGCGTGGCGCTACGCAGGGCAGCAAGGTAAATCCTCGGCCAACCAGAATCATGCGTCACAAGATGCGTCGGCGCTGACTGAACTTGTCGGCCAGCAGGAGGCGATTCCACACTACGATTTCACGCTCCAGGATCCCCATTGTGCGTTTCAAATCATTAAGCGCCACTTTGCTCGCTATACACCCGAGATGGTCGAACAAGCCTGCGGGGTGCCGCAAGCCTTGTTTCTGGAGGTTGCGGAAGCTATTCTCACCAATTCAGGCCGCGACCGCACGACGGCCTTTGCCTATGCTGTCGCTTGGACGCAGCACTCCATCGGCACCCAGATTATTAGCTGCTGCGCCTTGTTACAGTTGCTGTTGGGCAATATTGGTCGCCCCGGCGGCGGTATCCTCGCACTGCGCGGTCATGCCACAATCCAGGGCAGCACCGATATTCCGACCCTGTACAACTTGCTGCCCGGCTACCTGCCGATGCCTAACGCCACCCAGCATCACGGCTCGCTGGCAGAGTACCTGGAGCAAGAACGACCACAAAAGGGTGCGTGGTATACCATGCCCAACTACGTGGTGAGCCTGCTCAAAGCTTACTACGGTGAGACCGCGACGCCGGACAATGGTTTCGCTTACGATCTGCTGCCCAAAATTAGTGCGGACTACTCCTTCCAGCCGATGCTGCTCATGATGAAGGACGGCGACCTACGCGGCCTCTTTTGCATGGGTCAAAACCCGGCGGTCGGCGGTCAAAATGCGGTCCTGGGACGTCAGGGGCTGGCCAATCTCGACTGGCTCGTCGTGCGCGATATCCATGAGATCGAGACTGCTGCGTTCTGGTACGACTCGCCCGAGGTGCGGCATGGTGAGCTCCGGCCGCAAGATATTAAGACCGAAATTTTCTTGATGCCGGCGGCCTTGGCAGCCGAAAAAGAAGGTTCGTACACCAATACCGAGCGCCTAGTTCAGTGGCACGACAAGGCGGTCGAGCCGTCCGGCGACTGCCGCTCTGAGGCCTGGTTCATGTACCACCTTGGCAAGCGGATCAAGCAGTTATATCAGGGCGATACGAGCCCGCTTGGTCGCCAGATCGAGGCCGTAACCTGGGATTATCCCACCGTAGGTGCCACACAAGACCCTGATCTTGATGTGGTTGTTAAGGAAATCAATGGCTATACCGTTGCTGATGGCAAGCCGGTCAAGAACGGTGCTGCTCTCAAAGACGATGGCTCGACCGCCTGCGGCTGCTGGATTTATAGCGGCATCATGACCGCCGACGGCCAGAACCGCGCGCGCAACCGCAAGGGGGACGAGCGAGCCTCGCTGGGTTGGGGCTTTTCATGGCCATCCAATCAGCGCATCATGTATAACCGTGCTTCGGCCGATCCGGCAGGTAAGCCCTGGAGTGAACGTAAAAAGTGGATTTGGTGGGATGAGGAAAAGGGGGAATGGACGGGCTATGACGTACCGGACTTTCCCGAGCACAAGCAGCCCGATTATCAGCCGTCACCCGACGCCAAGGGGTTGGACGCCATCGCGGGCGATGCCCCTTTCGTTAATATGGCCGATGGGCGCGGCTGGCTATTTGCTGCCTCGGGACTCCGTGACGGTCCGCTGCCGACGCACTACGAACCGGTCGAAACGCCCGTTTCCAACCTGCTCTACCCTGGGCAGACGCACAGCCCTACCGTTAAGCAGTTCCACCGGCCCGACAACCGGTATCACGAGATCGCCGATCCACGTTTTCCCTACGTGATAACCACCTACCGGCTTACCGAGCATTATACGGCGGGTGGTATGAGTCGCTGGGTGCCGTGGCTGGCCGAACTGCAACCGCACGGCTTTATCGAACTCAGCCCCGAGTTGGCAGCAGAGCATGGCATTGCCAACGGCGACTGGGTAACCGTTTGGACGCTCCGTGGCGAGGCCGATTCCCTGGCCCTGGTGACCGAACGCCTGCAACCGCTCGTGATCGATGGTCACACGGTGCATCAGATCGGCATGCCCTGGCACTTCGGCTTTGGTGGTCTGGCGCAAGGCGGGATCGCTAACAACTTGAGTGCACTGGTCGAAGATCCCGACTCGTTAATCCATGAGGCCAAGGCCTTTACCTGCAATCTGCGCAGGGGTCGCATAGCCGGACACGCCCAAGGAGACCGACCATGATGAGCGCGACAATCCCATTGATCGATAAGGAACTTGTTGGCCAGCATGGTGCACGTCCTGGTGCCATGGGCTTTTTGACCGACACCACCCTGTGTATTGGTTGCAAGGCCTGCGAAGTCGCCTGTAAGCAGTGGAACCAGTTACCAATGGACAACTTCGGCTTCACCGGCAATAGTTACGACAATACCGGCGACCTGGCGGCTGCTACCTGGCGGCATGTCGCCTTTGTCGAGCAGATCGGGGACGGCAGTGGTCAGCGCGCTGCGACCATGGCACCCTTCCAGAGCAACTGGCTGATGATGAGCGACGTGTGCAAGCACTGCGTCAACGCCGGTTGTCTTGAAGCCTGCCCGACCGGTGCGATCATTCGTACTGAGTTCGATACGGTGGTGATTCAGCAGGATATTTGTAATGGTTGTGGCTACTGCTTGCCCGCTTGCCCCTATGGTGTGCCGGCCTTGAGTTCAACCGATCACAAAGCCCATAAATGTACGCTCTGCTATGATCGCATGGATTCTGGCCTCGAGCCGGCCTGCGCGAAGGCCTGTCCAACCGACTCGATCCAGTTCGGACCGGTAACGGCACTCATGGAACACGCCCAGACACGTGTGGCCGACTTGCAGAGTCGGGGCGTGGCTAACGCCTATCTGTATGGTGACCGGGCAATCGGCGGCACTGGCGGCATTGACGGCAATAACGCCTTCTTTATTCTTACGGCCGAACCCGAGGTTTACAATCTGCCGGCCTATCCAGAACTGCCGCAAGATAAGGTGGGTCGTGCCTTTCTTACAACCTTTGGCGCAGCTTTGGCGCTGGGCGTAGCCGCAGTCGTGGCGCTGCGAGGCTGATCATCACCCGCTAGGATCGAGGAGTGACGCATGGATCTATCGTACAAGCGGCAATGGGAGACGCGGGGTGGCCGTCGTCGCTCGGTGCCGGATAAGACACCAAGCAGCTACTACAACATTCCCGTGATTCACAAAGCGCACTGGGGCTGGCTGGTCATCGTATACTTTTTTCTGGGCGGCATCTCGGCCGGCAGTTATGTTATCGCGACAGTTGCCGATCTGTTTGGTGGCCCAGAGACGCGGCGTATTCGCCAGATCGGGCGCTATCTCTCCCTGGCGGCGCTCTTGCCTAGTCCGGTCTTATTGATTCTTGATCTAGGTCGTCCCGAGCGCTTCTACAATATGCTGCGGGTGCTCAAGTTACGGTCACCGATGTCCGTTGGGACGTGGGGCCTGAGCATCTTCGGGGGCTTTTGTGGCATCTCCGCTTTAATTCAGACGGCAGAGGATGGGCTATACGGCTCGTCGACGCTCGCTCGCCGGCTACTGTTGGCGCTGCCGTCCAAACCGATCGGTGTGCTCGGCACCTTCTTCGGCTTTCTTGTGGGTGGCTATACCGGCGTCTTGCTAGCTGCGACCGCCGTTCCGCTCTGGGCTAAGAATTATTTGTTGCTGGGACCGCTCTTTCTCGCCTCCGCCATGTCTACGGCCAGCGCCGCGATTATGCTCGTGCTGCTATCGATCCGTGGCACTAGTCATCGCACGCTCAAGCGCCTGGAACGCCTCGATGTGATTGCGATCGTGCTTGAGCTAGTACTGCTCATAGCTGCACGGGCTAACCTAGGGCCGATCATAGCGCGGCCGCTCCAGGAGGGCAAGGTAGCCCGCGTCTACCGCTGGGGCGTGTTAGGGGTTGGTATTACCGTGCCATTAACACTGCTCTCCATCGGCATGCTCTGGCGGAAAGCACCCGCTCGCCTCCTGGGCGCGCTTTCCTCGCTGCTGGTGTTAGTGGGTGGATTTCTGCTCCGCTACGTGATGGTCGAGGCCGGCCATGCGTCGGCCGACGATCCCCAGGCAACCTTCGCTTTTGCCCGCAAGAAAGAGAAGTAATTTTATTGGCATTGCCTCTGCTATACTAGCGCCACAGCCTGAATTCCCTCGCTGTCAGTGACGGAGCGTAAGATGGGCAGCATCCTCTACACCATCGCGGTCATCCTCGTCGTCCTCTGGGTCATCGGCTTGATCTTCCACATTGCCGGCGGTCTGATCCATCTGTTGCTGGTACTTGCGATCATTGTGCTCGCCTATCAGTTCCTGACCGGCAGACGCCGAGTATAGTCGTAGCCCGCAAGAGGGCCGACCAGCATAACATACGGAAAATCAAAGCTTGAACGCAGCATCCCCAGGAGCCGGTCAACTGCCGCTCGTGGGGATGATAGTTTATGGAACACGCTGCCAACGTAGATCTGGCGCGAGTGCGTGGGAGTCGAACCCACCGGCGACGTTCGTCACGCCGTCCACACATTTTGAAGACGTGGGCCACCACCGGACAGCATCCACCCGCGCTGGTATCTTACCGGCACCACATACGCCGTGTCAACCACGTACGGGTCGGCGTCAGTTGTACCGGTGGATGATTGTACCTGCACTCTCTGGAGATGCGGATGAAGCCGGTAGCCATGACAGGTCTCATAGCTAAGCACGACGCCCCGAGTTGCCATTAGGTCTTCGACATCAGCGATGACGTTTATAGACTGGCGCAGCAAGCGTTGTCTTCGTGCCCCACTATCGTATAGCTTGCCACTCCATCGAACATGGGACTATCAAGCAGTTAATGTGACAATACTGCACAGGCTGCCTCGAACAGGACCATGGTTCACGGTCGGATCACGGCGCCTAGGTATACTGCTAGCAGGTTGACGTCGTCATGCAGTCATAACCGAGAACATACGATATGCACCGCGTACGTTTACAACTTGCAGCCTTACTCATTCTGTTCGGTGCGCTCCCACTGGTCGTGCTGTTATTCTTAGATGCCTCCTTTAAGCATCAGGAAACCACAACGACGACTGAGGCTCGCCTTGGCGAAGTATCGCGCAATGCCGAAGTTGAACTCAAAGGTGATTTCGAACTATTTCGCCAATTGTTGGTAACCAACGCACAAAACCTGGCGCTGACACAAGTGGTTCGTGATCCCAAGCAGCATGCAATGTGGAAGCACGAAGTCGATCAAAGTTTGACGCTCTTGACGACGATGTTGCCGGGGATGATCGACGAAGCCTGTCGTATTACGCCCCAGGGCCGGGAAGTCAGCCGGGTGGTTAAAGGCGTGGTGGCACCAGACGCGGACCTCTCCAGCGACGAGCGTATTAATAATCCCGCTTTTCGGCCCACGATGGCGTTACCTCTGGGCCAAGTACACTACCAAGCCCCATATATTTCGCCTGATTCCCATCGCTGGGTGCTGGCCGCCGCGACGCCCATTGACGCGGACGGTCAGCCGTACGGCATCCTGCACTTCGAAGTTCCCCTTGAGTACTATCATCGCCAGCTCAAAAGCATCGTTCCTACGGATGGCTTCCTGGTGTGGGTTGATGCTGACGGCAAGATTGTACTGAACACGATGGCGGCTGCACCTGCAGATCAACCCTTTCCCGCCCTGACCACCCTGTCGCCTGATCCGCACCTGGCAGCCTTGCAAACGGCGGCGGGGAGTGGGTCCTCCAGTAACCGTCTGATTACGATCGGCGGTTCCATGTATGCAACACATGTTGCATCGGCTGAGATCGTGCCGGGTTTTAGCATGACGATCATTGTCGGGGTACCCGCACCGCCGACCATCGGTGCACAACTCCAGCTGCTCCAGCTGCCGCTCTTCCTGGCGCTCGTCGCGATCCTGGGTGTGGCGGCGTTAACTGCTCCATTACTCGTGCAACCCCTGATACCCTCGGCCCCCGCATCAACCAAGACTGAGCAGCATCCTCCGCAACGCTGGCATGCGGCCTTGGTGTTCGCCATCGTATTAACGGCCGCGCTGATCGCAGCGGCCAGTGTCGCAGGACTACATCATCGCGCCAACGATGCGTATCGTGCACGGACAGTTTTGGGTGATATCCAGAATCTCGCGGCCAAGATCCATGACCTGGCCGATGATGTGCAGGCTGAACCTCAGCCGCTCCTACCAGCGGTTGAGATCCAGCCGCTATTGGCGCAGCTTGACCAAGCGCTGCGCGGAGTTGAACAGGCGGATCCGTATGGAGCAACGACCAAGCACATGACCGCTGCCTACCGGCTGTATCTCGCTGATCAGACAGAGTTCGGCCGGCTACTCGCCGAGCATCGCCTTGAGGAGGCCAGCGCGTGGCAAACCGAACATCTCACTCCCAGCTATGCCTTCTTCCAAGGCATTGTCCAGGATGCCATCACCGAGGTGATGGCAAATGCGCAGCGCGCCGCGGTCATTGCCGATTTCTGGTCAACGATTGTGATGGTACTCGCAGCGCTGGGCATGAGCTTGCTGGTCTGGCAAGCCGAGCAGATCCGGCGGCGCAGCGCGCTTGCCCTTCTTGCCGCTGAGCAGCGCGTGCAGCACGTGAGCGAGGAGCGTTTCCGTTCGCTTGTACAAAACGCTTCCGATATGATTGCCATCCTTTCACCGACCGGTCTTGTCCACTACATGAGCACGTCGGTGACCGGCCTGTTGGGCTATGCTCCTCATGATCTCATCGGGACCGACTTGCTCCCCTACGTTCATCCCGATGACGTTGCGGGCTTCCTTGCGGCGCTGAATGACCGACGACCGGGAGCCGTGGCGGGTCCGAGTGAAGTTCGCTATCGCCATCTGGATGGCTCGTGGCATTGGGTTGAAGTCATGACAACAGCGCTGCTCGATGAACCAAGTATCGGCGGCATCGTCGTGAATGCCCGTGATATCACGGAGCGCAAACGCACGGCGAACGCACTGCAGGTAGCGAAAGAAGCTGCCGAAGTGGCGGGACAGGCCAAGGCCGAATTTCTGGCTAACATGAGCCACGAAATCCGCACGCCGCTCAACGGGGTCATTGGTATGACGGGACTGCTGCTCGATACGGACTTATCACCCCAGCAGCGCACCTACGCTGAGACGGTCGGCCAGTCGGGCGAAAGCCTGCTGATGATTATCAATGATATCCTCGACTTTTCCAAAATCGAGGCTGGTAAGCTCGCCTTCGAGGTCATCGATTTCGATCTGCCCGGGATGGTTGAGAGTGTGACCACGCTGCTCGCGGAGCGAGCCCTCAGCAGGGGTCTGGAACTAGCGAGCCTCATTGAACACGACCTCGCGACGAGCGTGCGCGGTGACCCCTTTCGCTTGCGGCAGGTGCTTACCAACCTGGTCAGTAATGCCCTCAAGTTCACAGAACGCGGCGAAGTAATTGTGCGTGCGGTATGCGTCTCGCGGACCGCCAGCGGTGTGGTCGTGCGTTTCGAGGTCAGGGATACCGGGATTGGTCTCACGCCAGAGCAACAGGGCCGCCTGTTTCAACCCTTTGCGCAGGCGGATGCCTCGACCACCCGCAAGTACGGCGGGACCGGCCTGGGCCTGGCGATCTCAACACGCCTGGTCGAACTGATGGGCGGCGAGATTGGGGTCGAAAGTACACCGGGCCAGGGCAGCTGCTTCTGGTTCACCGTGCCCCTGCAAATGGCGACGATGGTGGTTATTCCGCCCGCTCATGCAGACTTGCGCGGCCGGCGCGTGCTGGTCGTCGATGACAACGCGACTAATCGCACCATTTTGGTCCACCAACTCACGGGATGGGAACTTCACAGTGTGAGCAGCGACCACGGTGCCCAGGCCCTGGAGCTGCTGCAGGCTGCAGCTCGGCAGGGCGAACCCTACGACCTCGCGATCCTCGACATGCATATGGAGGGCATGGATGGGCTGGAACTTGCCCGGGCGATTACGCTCACCCCGCTGATCGCAGGGACCCGTTTGCTCCTGCTCACCTCGCTCCGACAGCAAGAATGTACGACAGAGATGCGTGCGCTCGGCATCCAGACCTGCCTCACCAAGCCGGTGCGGCAATCCGAGCTCTACGATACCCTCGTGACGGTGCTCTGCGCCCCCGCTGGTCTGGCCCCGCAGGCTGCTCTCCCCCGCGCTGCTCTCCGTCTGCCCAGCACGCTCAGCTACCAGCAGTCCGATATCCGACTGCTGGTAGCCGAGGACAACGTGGTGAACCAGCGCGTCGCTCGCGGTATTCTTGAGGCACGGGGCTATCGGGTCGATGTGGTGGCCAACGGGCGTGAAGCTGTCGCCGCCGTTGCCACAATGCAATATGCCGCAGTGCTCATGGATTGTCAGATGCCCGAACTGGACGGGTATGCCGCAACCGCTGCCATTCGTCAGGCCGAAGTGGACGGCCGTCACACCCCAATTATTGCGATGACCGCGAATGCACTAACCGGTGAGCGTGAGCTCTGCATTGCGGCGGGGATGGATGACTACGTGACCAAGCCGGTCAAGCCGGCGGCGCTCATCGCGATGCTCGAACGTTGGATCACGCCAGCAGGCCGCCAACCGCTCGTCCCTGTCATTAGCGAGGCGGTGGTCACTTCCGCGCGTGCTGCCGTCGATCCGGCAACCGTGGCCGTGGAAAGGATCATTCTTTGATTGGTTCACGAGCATGGTGCTGGCAGCTTCCGCAGCACAAAAAGGGCCGGATACAGCCGGTAGCCAGCATCCCTAGCCTCCTGTCGGGTCGAGCGCGTTGAGGGTGTCGTCGACAAGGGCCAGGAACTGGGCGATATCGAGTGGTTTGGTCAGGTAGGCGACGGCCCCTGCTTGGAGAAACTGTTCACTGCGGCGCGGGTTGGCATCGGCACTCAGCAGCATCACCGGAATGTCGCGAGTCGCGGGGTTAGTCCGTAACTGCCGCAGCACCTCGTCGCCATGGATGTCAGGTAACTGCACATCCAGCAGGATCAGGTCGGGATGATGCTCTTTCGCCAGGTCCAAGCCGAGGCGGCCCTGCATGGCCGTCAGCAGGCTAATGTGCGGTCGGCGCAGCAACACCTTCTCGATGAGCCGGACGTTGGAAAGATTGTCCTCAATGTAGAGCAGTTTGCGTGAGGACTGTACCAGTGGCTCCGGCAGGTTGCTTGCCTTGAGCACCGGGAGTAGGCCCACCGGGTCAGCGGGTACCACGATCAGTGGCAGTTCGATCCAGAAAGTGCTGCCCACCCCCACCACGCTGTCCACCCCGATGCTGCCGCCCATCGCTTCCATCAGTCGCTTGGACAGTGCTAATCCCAACCCGGTGCCTTCGATGGAGGTCTGTGCGGCATCCAGCCGCTCGAAAGGCGTGAAGAGCCGGGGCAACAGGGCCGCAGCGATGCCGGCACCCGTATCGCGAACGTCCAGTCGCAGCCGATCATCCGTCGCTGCTCCACAGCGCACATGCACGCTGCCACCGGTGCAGTTGTACTTGATGGCATTCGACAACAGGTTCAACAGGACCTGCCGGAGCCGGTGCCGATCTGCCAAGACGTGCCATTCGCAGCCGGGGTCAGGTGCGGCATTGACGGTGACATGGTAGTGGGCGGCGATGGGGACCATCAGATCGTTCACCTCAGCCACGAGGTGAACGATCTCGAGCGGCTCCAGTGAGAGGGCGAGGTGACCGCTCTCGATGCCGGTGATATCAAGCACTTCGTTGATGAGTGTGAGCAGGTGGCGACCACCCGTGAGGATCTGATCGACACTTTCCTGCTGCAACGGCGCAAGCCCATCCATCTCGAGAACCTGAGCAAAACCCAGGATGGCGTTGAGCGGGGTGCGCAACTCATGGCTCATGCGCGAGAGAAATTCGCCCTTGGCCCGGTTCGCCTGCTCGGCTAGGAGGCGGGCATGACGAGCTGCTTCAGCCTGTCGTTGCTCCGTAATGTCGAGCGCGACGACCAAGCCAGCAAAGGGCACGTCTTCCTCGGTTTTCACTGGGAGGAACTGGATGAGGTACCACAAGCCAGCGTATTCACGCTCAATCATCTGGGTCTGACCGATGAGGGTTGCCCGGTAGTAGGGCTCCAGATCGGTGCTCTTGTCGGGCGGTAAGACCTCCCACAGCGTTTTGCCTTCGACCGATTCCTTACTATAGGCGTGGGCCTCCAAGGCTGTCCCGTCAACGAGTTGAAAGCGCAAGTCGGCATCAAAGAGCAGGACGGCGCACTTGGGCAGATTGCGGACGAGGGTCCGGTACAAGGCTTCACTTTTCCGGAGCCGTTCTGCAGCCTGATTACGCTCTGTGACGTCGTGGATGATGGAGTAGAGCAGGAGGCGGCCACCCACATCAATGGGACCCGAATGGACCTCGACATCGCGCACGGCACCTGAGGCGAGCTTATGGCGGAAGGTGAGAGCGCCTGCGGTACTGGACACCCCCTGCGCGACCGCACGAAAGGCCTGCAGATCCAGCGAGATATTGATGGCGGTGATGTTCATGTGCTGCAACTCGTCCACACTGTAGCCATAGAAGGCACTGGCGGCTGGGTTTGCTTCGACGATAGCGCCGGTGACCGGGTCGATCAGCCACTGGACCGAGAGGTTGCCTTCGAACATCTGCCGGTAGCGCTGTTCGCGCTCAGCCAACCCCTGCTCAGCCTGCTTGCGCTCGGTAATGTCCTGGCTTGCTCCGACAACCCAGGTCGGGATACCACGGGCATCAACGAGCACCCGTGCTTGGTCGGCGATGAAACGGACAGCACCATCGGGCCGTACGATGCGATACTCCTGGCTAAATGCACCAGCCTGCTGGGAGGTACGCTTGATCATCGCCATCACCTCTGCGCGGTCCTCCGGGTGTACGATAGGCATGAAGGCTTCGATGCTTGAGGGCTGACTGTGTGGCTCCAACCCATAGATGCGGTAGAGCTCATCGGACCATACCTCCGTGCCCGTCGCAATATCCGCTGTCCAACTTCCAACGCGGGCCAGGGTCTGGGCCTCGGTAAGCTGCATGTCGCTCTGGTACAGCGTCACACGGGCCAGATCGCCCGCATGCTGCACCGTCTGGTACCGGCGCAGCACGAGATATATGACGGCCATAGCGACGAGCGTACTGCAAAAGATCGTCGTAACGGTAGTTTGTCTGTGCGTGAGCATGGGGAACAACCGCGATTGGAGCTGATCAACGGCAACCATCCCGAGCAGCATGCCAATGGCAGTGATCAGGAGTGGGCGTACCAAAGACGGCTGGTGCACGTCAGGAACGACACGAAGTTGGGACCCATCTTTATCGTCAGAGGTCATGAGACTATCCTTCATCGGCGGTCGGCCCTGACGTCCGGGCAGCCAGATTGTGCGTCGATCTGTTCAGGAGGCAGTGCAGCACACTGCCCGAGGCAGTGCGTTGCAAGGTACGCACCTTAGCCTTGCAACATACCATACTGCCGCGTCTCGTGCGAGGAGCTACGTACCCCTCCATGCGGCTAGTCGGTGGGTGACCTCCGTTCTCCCCGTTGCCTGAGAAGAGAGCTCGCGGTGCCTGGTGCCGCACACCGGCGAGTGCTTGGCCTGGGCCCAATGCCGCTACGTGCCGGATGCCTTTGGCGTGCCACTTGGTGGTGCATCGCTTCTGCTCCTCGCTGTCTTGTTCCTTTCTTATCCCTATTCTACCCCGCTCATCCCGCTCTACCCTCTTGTAACAATGTACGTCACCCCCCTTCGTGCTACTATTAGTTTGAGCATTTAGGCACCATCTCCTGAAGGAGTATATATATCATGACTGCACAAGCACACTCTGCGACTGCTACGTCGATTCATCCCAAAACGACGGTGGGTTTACTTGCCCTGACCGTCGCCGATCTTGCTCGTTCGCTCGCGTACTACACGGATGCGCTGGGCTTTGCCATCCTGCACCAAACCGAGGAAACGGCGACGCTTGGCGCTGCCGGGACGCCCTTGCTCTTGCTGAACTCGCTAGCGGGCGCTCGTGCGTGGCCGCGCGGCGGTGCGAGCTATACAGGCTTGTACCACTTCGCGATCCTCATGCCGACGCGGGCTGACCTCGGGCGCTGGCTACGACATTGGCTTAGTCTGCGCCTGCCCTTGCCGGGGCAGGGCGATCACCTCGTCAGCGAGGCCCTGTATCTTGAGGATCCTGACGGCAACGGCATCGAGATCTACCGCGACCGGCCGCGCTCGGAGTGGAACTGGGTCAAGGGCCAGGTACAAATGGCGGCGGACCCCGTCGATATCCGTGGCCTGTTGGCTGACGCGGAGCGTGAGGGTCAACCGTGGCAAGGCTTACCTGCCGGCACACGCCTGGGGCACATCCACTTACAGGTCGGTGACATTCAGCAGGCAGCAGCCTTTTACCGGGAGGTACTCGGCTTTGACATCGTGGCTCAGATGCCAAGCGCGCTTTTTGTCTCAGCGGGCGGCTATCACCACCATATCGGCATGAACACCTGGCACAGCCGCGGCGCTTCGGCTGCTCCCGCAGACTCGGCCGGCCTACGCTTCTTCACCGTCGATCTGCCAGACGAAGAAGCCCGTCAAGCTGTCATCGCCCGCATCGCAGCTGCCGGTCTACCCTACTCGGAGACGCCGCACGCCGTTCTCGTTCGCGATCCCTGGCAGAACACCATCCTGCTCCAAATCGGCTCTGCTACCGACGCCCAAGCTGCAATAAGGCTCGCGACAGCCGCATCCGGCAGCACGAACTGAACATCTCACTCGGCGGTATGAACAGCGTTTGATCGAACGATGTCCCATACCGCCTCTGGATGTTTTTCTGCAACTTCAGGTACGGGTACGTAAAAGCTCCTTGCAGGGCCGATTGCAGCATGAGACACAATAAAGACCGGAAGCGTAATAGCTTCCGGTCTTTAGCACCGCATCCCAATGCGATATTTGATTGGCTGGGGTACAAGGATTCGAACCTCAACTACCTGCTCCAGAGGCAGGTGTCCTACCATTAGACGATACCCCATCATCGTTACGAAAAAGCCGTACTCCCGATTCTGTTCTAGTCCGTCATCTCTCTCTGCCAGATACTAGCAGGCGACGCATGGCTCACCGGCTGTTAGCCGGCCTTACCGTTGCCGCTGCGATGTGAGCGAACGACGTGGTCGTCGCGCAGCCCGAAGACTGCTGCCACGAATGAGCTCACCCCACACACCTTGCCTTCCATCAGCCAGCGCAGTCGCCTAGCCACCGTTGTCGCCAACGACGCTGGTAGGCTCTTACCCTACCGTTTCAGAACCTCGCCTGTGCCGGTTGCCCTCAACGGACATTCAGCCATCGGCGGTTCGTGCTTGCTGTTGCCGTCTTGCGTCGTGCTTGCTTGCGCGTGCACGCCCTCGCTTGCTGTTTCGCGAGGTGGCCTGGGACCGATTAGGGCCCCGGAAAGTCGGGAAGTTCCTCTGGAAGCGCTCTTCCAGCGACGGAACACTTTTTCGTTCGATTGTTAAAGTGGAGCGGGAGACGAGATTCGAACTCGCGACCTTCTCCTTGGCAAGGAGA
>JBBRHB010000002.1:0-29337 GCA_038223355.1 Chloroflexales bacterium | reverse complement strand
GACTAGATGGCTGTTGCTGGGCCAGCGCACCAAGCGCCTGGAGGGCACCGGCGAATTCACCCTGGCCCCGTAGGTCCAGAGCGCGCAGCCGTTGAGCCTCGAAGCGGTCTTGAGGGGCAAGCTGGCCTTGAAGTGCAGCGTCGAACAAAGGGATGGCCGCCGCCCAGCGATCGTGCCAATGGAGAATACGGGCGGCCATATAGGGGGCCAGGTCAGTCCCTAGGGCTTGGGCTGCATCGGCGGCGGCGGGTTCAAGTGGCAGTTCATTGACAAGTTGAAATAGCCAGCGGCGTCGTTGCTCACCGCTGACCGCTTGGGCAGCACGCCCTAAGAGCTGCGCGCGATAGTCCGGCTTGCCGGCAAGCGAGATCAGGTCGTTATAGCGTGCAAGGAGATGAACGGTGTCACCGGCAGCGGTATACAGGTTGATCAGTTGCTCAAGGGCAGCAGCTTGCTGCGAACGCGCAAGTGGCTCCTTGACCGCCGCTTCGAGGCTTGCGACTTCGCCGGCCTTGTCTCCGGCGGCAGACTGCTGCGCCGCCGCGCGCAGCAGAGCATATGGCTCTAGGAGCGTGTGGAGATCACGGTAGCGGGCATAGGTCATGATCGCTCCCTGGTGGTCACCCGCAGCCTCTTGCGCGCGCGCCAACAAGAAGAGTGCCTGGTTATACCACGCATCGTGCTGCGGTGATTGCGCCACAAAGGCTTGCAGACGCGCCACGGCCTCAGCAGCATGCTGCAAAAAGGCTGATTCGGCTAGATGGAAGGCGATTTCGCGCTGGTGGACCGGGTCAGAAGGCTGCTGGGCCAGGAGCTGGAGCGTCACCTCCATCGGCGCGTATTCGCCTGCAAGTTGCTGATCGCGGGCTAGGGCAAGCAACTGGTCGTTGGGCGCGGGCGTGGCGAGCGATGGCGCGGCGGATGTGCTGCCGGTCAAACTGGGCACTGCTTGGGCTGCTGAGTTAGCGGCCTGTGGCGGTGGTGCGGCACAACCGGCGATCATGCCAAGCACTAACAGCAGATACAAACTACGCACAGCGCCAGTTCTCCCCCATATCGTTATCGTTCACGCTCATTCTTATGCTATTCTACCAAATGGAGACGCACAAACTGCGTACCAGTAGGGAAAACGGGATGCAAACCGATCCAGGCTACCAAGCTGCCCTTGATTATCTATATAGCTTCATTAACTACGAAGCGAAAATGCCGCCGAGTCCCGAGCATGCGCGCTTTAATCTGGCTCGCATGGCCGAGTTGCTTGCCCGTCTGGGACAACCACATGAGCGGTGGCCAAGTATCGTCGTTGCCGGGACCAAGGGTAAAGGCTCGACGGCGGCCATGATCGAGGCGATGTTGCGCGTGAGCGGATACCGCACGGCCTTTTACACGTCGCCGCATCTCCACTCCTGGCGCGAGCGGGTGCAGGTCAACCGGCAACTGATCACCCAGGGTGATGTGGTCCGCCTGATGAAGCTGCTCGAGCAGCAGGTTGGGGCACTGGATACCGATCTGGGGCCGCCAACAATGTTTGAATTGGCGACCGCGCTGGCTTTTGTGTATTTCACCGAACAGCAGATCGATGTGGCGGTACTTGAGATTGGCCTGGGCGGTCGTTATGACACGGTCAACGTCGTGACGCCCAAGGTAGCGGTGATCACGCCGATCTCCTTTGATCATATGGCGGTGTTAGGCAATACCCTGACCAAGATTGCCGGTGCGAAAGCGGGTATTATCAAGCCAGGTGTGCCGGTCGTTAGTGCGGTGCAGCTAGCGGAGGCGGCGGTCGTGATTAGCGCGGAGGCGGATGCAGTGGCTGCTCCGCTATGGATCGCTGGCCCCGAAGGACTCCATGGACCGTCTGGGATGGTCCCGTATCAGGTGCAGGCGACTGCCGAGCTAGTGGCGCTGCACGGCGCACATCAGGTTGAGAATGCGCGTGTGGCGGTGGCTGCCTTACAGTTGCTGAGGGATGCGGGGCTGCCGGTCGAGCGCGCAGCGATGGAGCAGAGTTTACGTTCAGTGCGGTGGCCAGGACGTTGTGAGATTCTAGCTCAGCAGCCGACGATCCTGGTCGATGGCGCGATGAATCGGGCATCGGCGGAGCGACTACGTGAGGTCTGGCAGACGATTCCCCACCGACGACTGATCCTGGTGTTTGGGGCTTTGGCCGACAAAGACATTAGTGGTATGGCTGAGGTGCTGGTGCCGGAGGCCGCCGTCGTGATCGTGACACGCTCACGCCATCCTCGTTCGGCAAGTGAAACACAACTTGCCGCTGCATTCGCGCCATACCTGCCGGATGCGCCTATCCAGACTGCCGATGTGCCACTCGCGCTTGAGCTTGCCAGCCAGTTCGCCGATCCTGATGATCTGATCTGCGTTACAGGCTCGTTGTTTGTCGCTGCAGCAGCCCGCGAAGCGCTCGGCTGTTCCGAAGAACGTGATTAAAGCACTGGTATAATCGCTCCTCATGAATGCCACCACTGCGCGCACCCCCCAACTCAGATCGATCATCATCGGGTCCCTGCTTGCGATTCTGCTGCTGCTGGTGCTCACGGCGAGTGTTGGGACGCTCGTCGTACAACGACCGCTGGCTTACCAAATGGTGATTGGCCGCGAGGAAGGCTGGCATAGCGATCTGCCGCTGATTCAACATTGGAATACCGCCGAGGTGACGGATGCCGGACAGTCGTATCGGTGGTCAGGACGGGATTCAAGCATTCAGTTACCGGGAGCCGGAGCACGGCCGGTGGTCATGACACTCGGCGTACTCCCGGCCTCGATTAATCCGCAGCGTACAAGCGGTCATCTGGGGCTGGAAATGAACGGTGGAGTAACGACACTCCCAATTCCTGCCGCGCGCCGGGTGGTGACAATGCTCCTGCCGCACTCAGCGGATGGGAATGTGACGGTCGGCATTCATGCGCCGCTCTTTACGCCGGCCAACGATCCACGTATCCTTGGCGTGCCCTTCACATCGCTGGGGCTCGCGAGTGTTGGTCAGGGCTATGTAGGGCTCCCAGTCGCCTTGTGGTGGCCACTGCTGTTGCTGCCGTTGGTCTGGTTGCTGTTACGAGCTATGCTGATGCGGGCTCGTTCGGCCTTGATCGTGTGCCTGGCGCTCGTGGCCGGTTGTGGGGCACTGCAAGCAGCCGACGCACCACGCTTTGCGCTATTAGGTGGTCCGTTGATCGTTAGCCTGTTGTGGGGCAGCGCCATGGGCGTCGTTCTCGACGTGCTGTTACGCCGTTACTTGCCAGGGTTGGGTGTTGACGTTTCGGCCCAAACCCGGCGTGGTGTGCTGTTAATATTTGTGGTGTTGTGGAGCTTGCGCTACGCGGCGCGGCTGTACCCAGAGGCGATGATCGGTGACCTTGGTTTTCATGCCAACCGTACCACGGAGGTCAGCCATGGGCTGCTGTTCATTGTGTCGCGCCATCGTGGCATTGATTTTCCCTATCCTTCTGGGCTATATGCCATGATGTTGCCCCTGACGCTGCTGGGCGGTTCGGTGTATGGCCTCGTTAACTGGCTGGACGCCTGGTGGGGAGCGCTTGGTGTCTTGCCGGTGGCGTACCTGGGCTATTATATCGGGCGGCGGCTGGCCGCCGGGGATCAGCAGCGAGCCGAACGCATGGCGCTGTTAAGTGCCGGAGCCTATGGCACGCTCGCGCCAGCGATGATGGCCTTGTTCTGGTCATTTTTGCCCCATATTTTTGCGCAAGAAATGGCATCATTGCTGATTGCGGGGCTAGTCGGCGCGTGGTACTGGCTGGAGCACGGACGGGTCCTCGTGCTTGTGTTTACCGGCTTGGCGCTGATCTTCTTTGGGCATATCGGGCTGTTTATTAATGTGTCACTGCTGCTGGGACTGCTGCTGCTATGGCGCTGGTTCCAAGGCCGGGATAGCGCCGAGCGACGGAGCCTGAGGGCACTACTGATCGCGTTTGTGCTGGCGCAGGTACTGGTGATCGTGCTCTTTTATAGTAGCTACTGGACATTGGTCACGGATAAGTTGCAGGCCTTTGCGGCAGGTGGTATGAGTGCCGTGCAAGAAAATCGGGTGCCAACCCGGCGCATCGATCTGCTTCGCACACTCTGGTCCGCCGGCGTAGGTGCTCATTATGCTTGGATCGGCTTGCCACTTGGTCTCCTCGGCGGCGTAATGCTGTGGCGACGGCTACCACGTAACGTTGTCACGACCCTGTGGTGGGGTACCCTGGCGGTGGCGATTTTGCAGGCGCTGATCCCGTTTTTGACGCGGTCAACAATTAGCACCCGCTGGTTGTCATTTAGTGCCTGGATCGTAGCGATTGGTCTGGCAATGATTGCCGACTGGTTGTGGCGGCGTGGGCGCTTCGGTTCTATGATGGCGCTGCTGATCTACAGCTGGATCGGGGGCAGTACGCTCTGGATGTGGGTGGCAGCCGGTGGCTTTCGTATCCGGCCTCCCGAGCCATTTTAAGCCTCATAACAGGCATGCAGCTCGGGGTCAAGGGCCGCGTAGGAAGCATTAAAAAACCTCCCCCGTCGTTAAGCGGGGGAGGCGTGAGGTCGTGAGCAGTCGTGTTACGGAAGAGTGACGCCGGTCTTGATCGAGCCGTCGGCCAGACCCTTCTTGACCGCGTCGAGTTTACCAGTGATGTCACTGGTCATTACACCCGTGGCTTTATGGGCGGGGGCGTAATCGATGCTACCGTTGGCAGCAGTGCCGACAGCGTTGCCGCCTTTAAACTGGCCAGCTGCAGCATCTTTGATGACCTGATAGACGGCATTATCAACACGCTTTAGCGCGCTCGTGATCAGCTTATCTGAGCCAGCAGTCGCGCCATTCTTGAAGGTCGTGAGGTACTCGTCCTGGTCAACGCCGATGACGGACACGCCCTGGGCAGCCGCTGCCTGGATACCACCTGAGCCGGTTTGGCCACCGGCGCCAAAGATGACATCGGCGCCGTCTGAGATCATTGATTTGGCCGACTCGGCGCCCTTGGGGGCATCGCTAAATGAGTCGATATAGATCGGCTTGACTATGATGTCGGATTTGATTGATTTGGCACCGGCCGTATAGCCCATGACATACTTTTGTACGGGTGGAATTTGCTTGCCGGCGACGACGCCGATCTTGCCGGTCTTGCTGACGAGGGCTGCAGCAACGCCTGCTAGGTAGCCAGCCTGATCTTCCTGGAAGACGAGGCCTTTAAGGTTAAGCGTGCTCGTATCCGCGGCGGAGTCCACAATCGCAAACATGGTATTGGGATACTTGGTGGCGGAGGCCTTGATCGCATCGCCCATCAAGAAGCCGACGCCGATGATTAGATCATACTTCTGGTCGGCGAAGGTGGCCATGTTCTTCTCATAGTCACTCTGCTGGGCAGTTTCGACATAGTTGACTTCGACGCCCAAATCCTTCTCGGCCCGCTTCATGCCTTCGTAGGCGAACTGATTGAAGGTTCCGTCGTTGACCTTGCCGGTATCCGTTACGAGGCCAACCCGTAGCTTTTTGCCCGTCGTGCCAGCGGTGCTGGTCATCGCTGCCGTTGAGGTCATCATTGCACCGGCGGTCGTGGCGGCTGCCGCCATGGTCGCATCGCTGGTGGTCGTGACTGCCGCCATGGTCGCATCGCTGGTGGTCGTGGCTGCCGCCATGGTCGCGTCACTGGCAGCGGTGGCTGCCGCCATCGTCGCAGCCGAGCCCGCTGCCGTTGCCCCGCTCGCGGTGGCTGCTGCCATCGTTGCGGCATCGGTCGTAGCGGGAGCGGTGGTAGCTCCGGTTGCGGTAGCGCCAGTACTCGTGGTCGTCGTGCCAGTACTACCGCACGCCGCTAGCACAATGATCGCCAGGATCAAGGTGAGAAATTTGCGCATCTGCGCCTCCAATATGGAAATCTGTAGAGGTAGACCAATTCCACCCGACCGCCGATTATACCATCAGAACAATATAATGAGGGATGAAATGGCTTCATCCCTCATCTTTCATCAGATTAGCTGTGTGATGGTGCTAGCTCCGCTGTTCCGTTACCACGTAGTGTTTGTCGAGCGGTCCAATGTAGACCGACTCAGGCCGGATCAGGCGGGTGTTATTGGTGAATGACTCGATCACGTGCGCGGTCCAACCGGCCGTGCGGCTGAGCGCAAAGATGGGAGTGAACTGGTCGGTGGGTATGCCCAAGGCGGCATAGGTCGAGGCCGAGAAAAAGTCAACATTAATTGGCAACTCGGGCTTGGCCTCGTGCATGGCCGCCTCAATCGCTTCGGATACGTCATACCATTGGGGATTGCCGTTCGCTTTGCCGACTTCCTGGGCTATCCGGCGCAGTTGGAGCGCGCGTGGATCGTCAGCGCGGTACACGCGATGGCCAAACCCCATGACCAGGTGCTTGTGGGCCAGCGCATCCTGCACATACGGCCGGGCGCGGTCAGGCGTCTTGACCTCGTCGATCATACGCATGACTTGCTCGTTAGCACCGCCATGGCGGGGACCCTTTAAGGCGCACAAGGCTGCGGTAATCGCCGAATACATATCTGCAAGTGTCGAGGCTACAACACGCGCGGCGAAGGTCGAGGCATTCAAGCCATGATCGGCGTGCAAGATCAATGCGATATCAAGAACCTTGGCGGCCTGTTCGTTGGGTACCTTGCCAGTGAGCATATATAAGAAATTCGCGCCATGATCAAGATCGTCGCGCGGCTCGATGACCGCTTGATCGGTGCGAATACGCTCCCAGACAGCGACAATGGTGGCAATGGCTGCGGTCAAACGCACGGCCTGCTTGACGAGATTTTCATGAGTCGTTGAGGAACTGTCCGGCTCAAATGTGCCGAGGGCCGAGACTGCGGTACGCAGCACTTCCATCGGGGCGGCTGTCTTGGGCAGTTCGTGCAACATCGTGATCAAACCCTTCGGCAGGCGGCGCTGAGCCTTGAGCTCACGTTGTAGCTCGTCAAGTTGGGCGGCTGTTGGGAAGCTGCCGTGCCACAACAAGTAGACTGTTTCTTCAAAGGATGAGTGCTCAACCAGTTCATTAATTTCGATGCCCTGATAAAACAAGCGCCCATGCTGACCATCAATATAACTAATCGCGGTCTTGGCAGCTACAATGCCTGCAAGGCCTTGATCCGCTGCGGCGACGTCCTGCTCCTTATTCGTCATTGAACTCAGTCTCCTCGCACTGTGCTCTACATGTAACCATCTATGCTTGACGGGCACATAGTTGTTGGCGCATTATAGCACCGCCATCCGGGGTGCGTGACCCGTGGGTAGTTTATAGTGAGCGTAAGGGCCGCGCTTACGAGGTACAGCAAGGAGAAGCTATGGGGCGGTTTTTCGTTCAGCTGTTGGCGACGGCGGCGGCCTTATTTGTAGCCACCCGGCTTGTACCCGGTGTATCGATGGATGCGGGGCTACCACTTGGGCAATATGTGACGAACCTAGCCTTAATCGCCACCATTTTTGGGCTAGTGAATGCCATTATTCGTCCACTCGTCAAGGCCTCGACGTGTCTGGTCAACCTGCTCACGCTTGGTCTCTTTACCTTTGTGATCAATGGTGTAATGTTGTTGATTACCTCGGCGATTGCCCAAAGCTTTAAGCTCGGCTTTCACGTCGACGGCTTCTTGGCTGCGATCGAAGGTGCGATTGTGGTGGGCGTCATGAGCTTCATCTTCGGCTTCCTGATTCCTGATCGAAGATAAAGGCAGATGATCCCGTATAATGGTCGTACATGAGGAGGACCTTGCATGGCTGAAGCAATGACTGAGCTCGACCTAGTGGTCGGGTCAATGATAACCACCCGTCCTGAAGAAGATCGCGAAGCGTATGAGGAGGAGAAGGAGCTCTACCAAGACATCCAGGATCTCCTCCGCGAGGAAGGTGTGACGGTCGATCTGTTGTCTCAGCCTGGTACCGAAGTCTGGGAAGGCGGCATCGAAAGTTTCTATGACCTTTACCAGTTACGGCGGCTAGCGGCGCATTTGGAACGCGGTGATGATATTACCCAGGTGCTCAGCGATACGTCGCTGGATGGTGAGGATGTCGATCCGGTGCTGGCCGATATTTGGGATGACGAAGCACAGACGAAGTTCCCACACCTGATCAAGCACCAGGGGGATGGTGGCTCGTATCTACCCGCCGATTTCCCCGAGCCGATCTGGGTCGAAACGGAGCCGGATGAAGAAGATGCAGAGGATGGAGAGGATGAGGAGGACGCCGATCCTGTCGTCTCGTTTGGATCATCGATCCGGCTTTTGAGCGAGTTGAACGAGTTAGCTCAACTATTCCGGGAGCACAAGGTGCCACAGGGCGGGTACTCGCAGGCGCTCGAAGTGCTGAAAACGGCCGCCCAACAAAGCGTGGAGCATGGCTTGCCGATCATCCTGTGGTAGCAGGGTGCTATTAGCCCGTGAATGACAAGCTTGTTGGTGGTTCAACCGCCCGGACGTGAGGTCTGGGCGGTTTTGTGATTGAGGCGGCCTATGTATAGGCTACCTGGGCATAGGCTTTGCTATACGCAGGCTATATAAAACGGAGCGGTATGTTTCCTATCGGGGACCAAAACCGGCCGGGCCACCTTGTGCCGGTCGTCAATTATCTGCTGATTGCGGCCAATGTAGCGGTCTTTTTGCTTGAACTACAACTGGGAAGTACCGCGGCGATGGGTGCGTTCATCACGCGCTATGGTGCGATTCCGACCGAGATCATCGCCCACCAGCATCTAACGACACTCTTCACGTCGCTCTTTGTGCATGCCGGCTGGGCACATATCTTCGGTAACATGGTCTTCCTCCTAATCTTTGGTGATAATGTCGAAGACGCCTTAGGGCATATTGGCTACCTCATTTTCTATCTTGTTGTCGGGCTGTTGGCCAGTTTGACCTTTGTCGCACTTAATGCCGGTCTTGTTACGCCGAGTGTTGGTGCATCCGGCGCGATTTCAGGCGTGCTGGGTGCATATTTGATCTTTTTTGGCAACAATCGAATACGGGTACTGATCTTCTTTTTCATTATGACAGTGCCGGCTTGGGTTATGATCGGCTTATGGGCCGGGCAGCAGTTCTTTGCGACGTATGGTGCCTTGGCGCAGACCGCGCAAACGGAGATGAGCGGAGTAGCCTATGCGGCACATGCAGGTGGTTTTCTGGCGGGGTTGCTGGCAGCCGTAGTTTTACGCGGCATGCTCGGTCGCCCGGAGCAACGACCTGCATCTCGCTTAGGTCGCTCTGCGTAATACTAACTAGGAGCTGTTTTGTAACAGCTGGTAGTGACGCTGCGGCGTCAGGAGAAGCAACGCGCATGTTCTTTTTTGATCCACGCTACTTCTTGTTTGCTTTGCCCGCGATGCTTTTTGCCATGTGGGCACAATACAAAGTTAAATCAACGTTCGCGCGCTATGCGCAGGTGCCGAATATGCAAGGTGTGAGTGGCCTGGACGTGGCCCAAATCTTAATGCGTAATGAGCAGTTACAACTCCAGGTCCACGAGGTGGCGGGCAGTCTGACCGATTTTTATAACCCCGCCGACAAGTCGATCAACCTTTCCCAAACCTCGACCGGTGCCCCATCTGTGGCCGCGATGGCGGTGGTCGCCCACGAACTCGGCCATGCGGTGCAAGATCGTGAAGGCTATACTCCGATGCGCTTGCGCTCGTCAATTGTCGGCGTCGCCAACATTGGATCAAATCTGGGGCCGCTCATTTTCTTTGTCGGGATCATTATGGGCGGAGCGGCCCGTGGGCAAGGCAGCATCGGCTGGAGTATTGCCTTGCTTGGCCTGCTGTTGTTTGCCGGGGCCGTCGTTTTTACTCTGGCGACGCTACCCGTTGAGCTTAATGCTTCGCGACGCGCCCGCGAAATGTTACTGCGGAATGGGTTGGTGTCAACGCAAGAGATGGCGGGTGTCAGCCAGATGCTGAATGCCGCTGCCCTAACCTATGTGGCGGCGGCGGCATCGGCAATCGCGAACCTGTTGTATTATGCGCTGATCTTGTTCGGTGGTGGTCGCCGTCGCAATTAAAGTTAGGGTATGATGGAACAGCACATACGCGTGATTTTAAGGAGGGCTGTACATGAATGATGAAACTAAACGCCGTTTGGTTTATGGCTTTTTTAGCTTAGTGCTGAGCGCACTTGCCACTCGTCTCGCTATGTATCTGACGAACAAACTGCTAGGCGAGCCGCTCGAAGAGCTCGTATAAACCAAGCAGCCAATTTATAAACAGGGACACCTCCACAGGCGTCCCTGTTTTGTTGGCTCCTAAACTGGGACTGATGGAACAGCTGTTGCTATTCAAAACGGCGAATAGTGTCTCGTTGTCGATTGGACTAGGTATGCAAGCCGCTGCACCTCTAACTACTCCACCGATGCGCCATTGGACGGTGCGTCGGGTGATCCTAGCCACTCTCGCCGTTGCTGCGATTGGCACCGGATTTTACCTGTTAAGCCGCATCTCCGGCATTTTGTTTATTGTGTTCATAGCAGCGGTCTTAGCCACAGCTTTTCGGCCCGCCGTCTTATGGATGGGCCGGCATGGTGTACCGCAACGGCTCGGTATCATCCTGATGTACCTAGGGTTGGCGCTGGTTGTGCTGGGTGTCCTGGGCATCCTGGTGCCCCTCTTAATCAACCAAGGGGGCGGGCTGGTTAAGGCCTTGCCCTCCTATTATTCAGCCCTCCGTAAAACGCTGACCCAATCCGGTATTTTGATTGTGCGTAATGTAGCTGCAGGGCTACCGGCAGCGCTCAGCTTCAACGTCGGCGGACTAGGTGGCCAACCAACCGATAATGCGGCGTTGCTGAACGAGGCGTTATCAGCCATTAGTGGTTTCGGCTGGGTCCTATTTGGCACAATAAGTGTCTTTGTGATAGCCTTTTTCTGGGTGCTGGATCGCGATCAAATTCTACGATCGACTCTGCTGCTGTTGCCACTAGACAAGCGTGAGGAGGCAACCGAGTTGTGGGGCGAGATCGAGACCAAGGTGGGGGGCTATGTACGGGGCACGGCTATTTTGTGCGTCTCGATTGGTGTTATGTCGGCCATCGTCTATTTCCTGATCGGCATTCCGTCGGCGCTGATCATCTCGGTGTTGGCTGCTACGCTAGAAGCAATTCCCTATATCGGGCCATTCTTGACGGCTGCTATCGCGATTGTCGTCACGTTGTCCCAAGCCCCCGATAAGATCATTTATGTCCTCGTGGCCTGCATTGCGCTCCAGCAGTTCGAGGGTGTGGTGCTAGTGCCACGGGTCATGGATAAGGCTGTCGGCGTGAATGCAATCGTGACGTTGCTTGGTATCGCCGCCTTTGGGTCGTTGCTCGGCGTGCTAGGCGCGATTCTCGCAATTCCCCTGGCGGCGGTCGTCCAAGTCCTGCTGGATCATTGGTTGTTGAGCGCCGATACGGCTGTGCCGTCTATACAGGGCCGTGACAAAGTTGCTGCGTTGCGCTATCAAGCTCAGGATCTGGCTGCCGATCTGCGAGACCGTATCCGTATTGATGATACGCCGGAGGCCGACGACCTCTTTGAGGAGCGGATCGAGACATTGGTGGGCACACTCGATCAGATTCTGGTGCAGTTGACACCGGCTACGACAACGGTCGAAGTACCGGCGATACGAGGTGCGGCATGATTAAACCGATGAGTCTTGCGCGCATCGCCGGATATACTGCGGTGGTCCTAGCAACCCTGACGGTTTTGTTGGTAGTCTACCGGCTTGGCCAGGTCGTTCTACTGTTTGTGCTGTCAATTATTGTCGCAGCCGCACTCCGGCGGGGTATTCTCGCCCTCGAAAGCCGCCATGTTCCACGGGGATTGGCTATTTTATTGTGGTATGTCGTGGTCATCGGCATTATCGCCGGGGGAATTACACTTCTCGGTCCACCACTACAAAATGAACTACGCTATGCCGGTGATACGCTACCCCCACGCTATGACAGCTGGCTGAGTAGTTGGAAGGCGAACGGTGCGGCTTGGCAACAGGCAATCGCACGACGGCTACCGACCACTGCGGCCCTGCTGACCGGTGTAAGTAAAAGCGATCCTGCGGCGATCGGCTTCGGCTTGATCGGCCTGACCTCTGGCATTGTTGGTGTCATTATTGATCTAGTTGCCATTTTATCCCTGACCTTTTATTGGCTCGCCGATCAAGAACGGTTTGAGCGTTTGTGGCTTACCCTGCTGCCAGTGCAACAGCGCGCGATTGCACGCGCAACCTGGCGAGATACGGAAACCCAGGTCGGTGCGTTCGTTCGTTCCGAGGCAGCCCAGTTCGTCTTGACGATTGCGATTTTATGGCTGGGCTTTCAACTGCTCGGACTGCGTTATGCTACTTTTTTGGCCTTATATGCCGGCTTTGCCCAGCTTATCCCATGGATTGGTGTGCCGCTCACGTTGCTGCCTTTGATTCCGCTGGCTTTCACCACGCCCCTCCCCGTGATCGCGTTGGCAGCCAGCGTCGTGATTGTGACCGGCTTGCTCATGGACCGCCTCCTAGAGCCACGTTTAAGCGAGGGGGCAAATGCACATCCGATCCTGGTAATCGTCGCGTTGTTGATTATGGCACAAGCTTCGGGGTTGTTCGGTATGATTGTCGCGCTGCCGCTGGCAGCCACTTTCCAAATCGTTTTGAGCTCGATCGTGCGTGCCAACGCGGCGGCTCGGGATACGAGTAGTGATCAAGAGGCAGCCCAAGTGCAGGAGTTGCGGGCGCAAATCACACGGCTGCAGGCTGATCTCCCTGCCGATCCAGAGGAGCGACGCGCCCTCGAAGGCATGCTGGGGCGGCTCGAAGGCATAGTTGCTAAAACCGAGACGCTTATTCACGAGCGAACCCTGGTGACGGAGCGGACACGCCGCCGTGACCGTGGCCCACTGGTCAGGGGTGCCTCGATCTTCGAGCGGCGTAACTAAAGCCGGGGTGTAGTTACGAGGGCTGGTTATGGTCGGTCCAGATTAGGTGGGGCGTAAAGTTCAGAAAGTCGCAGCTTGTTAGGTGATAGTTGACACCCGCACGTTCACCCTGAACTGCTTGCTGCCAATCGTGGCGGCGATGTAGGTGACCGTACACACAGAAGCTTGCTTGTGCTGTAGCGATCTGCGTGGCAAAGGCGGTCGCTGTCCCATCGAATAGAAAGGGTGGGTAATGCAGCAGCACACCCAGTTGCTCGCTGTTTGTTTGGAGGCGGTGAGCAGCAGTCAGCGCGCGCTCTAACCGGCCAAGCTCCCGGCGGTAGATGCGCTCGTCGGTCTCGGGTTTGAAGGCGACCTGACCCGGTGTCAGCCAGCCGCGAGTGCCACAAAAGACCCAGCCGTTGAGTGCAACCGCGTCGGCTCCGACCAAGGTCAGTGATGCAGGTAAGGCTGTGGGTCGCTTACGAGCGTAGTCCCACCAGTAATCGTGGTTGCCTTTGGTCAGCACTTTCTGGCCGGGCAGTGCCGCAAGCCACTCGAGATCGGGTAGCGCTTCCGGTAAACGCAGAGCCCACGAGGTGTCGCCCGCGATCAAGACGATGTCCTGGGGTGCGACGAGCTTATGCCACAGCGTAGCAATATGGGCAGCATGATCATGCCAGTTATCGCCGAAGATATCCATTGGCTTCGGGTTGGCAAACGAAAGATGAAGGTCGGCTAGGGCCCAGATACGCATCGTTAGTCCTCGCCCTGCAGGTAGAACTCCACGCCGTGGCCGGCGATTATATGGGCTACCGAGAGGCAAGCGCCGCTTTGCCGGAAGCCGCCACGCAAGGGCTGGGCGGCCATAAACATGGGTGTATCGAGGTCAACGAAGCGGAAGCCGCCTAAGCCAGCAGCAAAATGGGCGCTGACCGTCATCGCCAGGATGCTCTCGACCATGCCGCCGATCATGAGTTGTATGCCGGCAGCGCGACAGATCGCGGCGATGTCGAGGGCTTCGGCAATGCCGGATTTCATAAGCTTGATATTAATACAGGTGACGGTATCTTCACGGGCCGCCCGTAGAGCATCGGCGGCGGTGGTTACCGTTTCATCGGCGGCGACCGGCACCGGACTGTGGTGATGGACCTGCTTAAGTCCTAGCCAATCGTGACGTGCCGTTGGTTGCTCGAATAAGGCCACGGGAATCGCTCGTCGCGCAAGCTCGTCGAGCAGCGCGCAGGCCTCGGCCGCCGTATAGCCACAATTGCCGTCGAGGAGGAGGGGTGCTGCCGGAGCCGCAGCGTGGACGGCGGCGATGCGAGCAAGGTCGATGGCTGGATCGCCGCCGATCTTGATCTTGATCGTCGTTATGCCGCGGGCGCGAATCGCAAGGGCCGAGCGCTTGGCATGTTCGGTCGAGCCTGCCGTAATCGTCATGTCGGTTTCTAACTCGGTACTGGCTCCGCCGAAAAAAGTCCACATCGGCAGCTGAGCACGCTTACAGAGTGCGTCGAGCAGGGCAGTTTCCAGAGCACAGCGGGCCGCGGCAGCCTCCTTTTCGGCAGTGCGCAGGCCGGCGGCGAGTGCGCGCCAGCGCCGGACATCTTGACCGACGAGCTGCGATGTGAGGCGATCAAGCGCGGCGAGTGTACTGCTTTGGGTTTCGCCGGTTACCGCCGCAAAAGGCGCAGCTTCGCCCCAGCCGATTGTGCCATCCACGAGTTCGACGGTGACAAGCATGTTATGTGCAACGGCCTGCGTACCCGTCGCAATGGCGAAGGGTTCGATCAGAGGAATATCGAGCAATTGGTGGCGCACTGCGCGAATTGTGTAGTCAGCCATCAATTCTCATCTCTCGCGAAAAGCTGTTCCTCAAGGCGGTCGGCGGTTGTCGCAACTTCTCGTAACATGATCAACACTTCTTGTGGTTGCGCGGTGTCAAGCAGTTGGCTGGCGACAACAAAGATCATCTGACGCACAACCGCAACGCGACAAAACATTGTTTTGTCGTTCATTGCCAGCAAATACCATGGATCGAGCCCCTGGTAAACTTGGCCCACGCCGGAAACAAAGTCGATCAGTTGGTGGCCTTCGTGATCGGGCCGGATGGTAGCCGAGACAACCTGAAACCGAGTCCCAGGCAAGGGTACCGTTAGGGTGTAGACATCCCGCACGACATCGAGCGGCGTACGAAGATATGTCGCCAGTTCGTGCATGAGTTGATCGAGTGGTAATGGCATTGGTGGTCGCCATGAGAAAATTGATGGGTGTAAGTATACCTGATGGGTAACATGATGGACGGCAAAGCGATAAACCGTGGCAGCCCGTCCACAGTTTATCGCTTTGCTTGCCCGCGCGGCGTCGTGTTACAGGCCGGCAGCGTCGCGCAATTCCTCGGTTTTATCGGTGCGCTCCCAGGGAGCGTCGATATCGTGCCGCCCAAAGTGACCATATGAGGCCGTCTTTTGATAGATTGGACGGCGCAGATCGAGGTCACGAATAATGGCACCGGGGCGTAGATCGAAGTGCATGTCGATAATCCGCCGTAGCTCTTCGTCGGCAATTTTGCCGGTGCCGAAGGTTTCGAAGGAGATCGATAATGGCTTGGCGACGCCAATAGCATAGCTGAGTTGGAGTTCGAAGCGGTCGGCCAGTCCTGCAGCTACGATATTTTTGGCGACATAACGTGCGGCGTAGGCGGCAGAGCGGTCGACTTTGGTCGGGTCTTTGCCCGAGAAGGCGCCGCCCCCATGCCGTGCGATGCCACCATAACTATCAACGATGATCTTTCGGCCGGTGAGGCCGGCGTCGCCCATAGGCCCACCGACTACGAAGCGGCCGGTCGGGTTAACGAAGTACTTGGTTTTGTCGTCAAGCAGTTCGGCCGGTACGACGGCTTCAATAACATATTTCAGCACATCGTCGCGGATTTGTTGCTGTGAGACGTGCTCATCATGCTGGGCCGAGACCAGCACGGTGTCGACACGTACCGGCTTGCCGTGGGCGTATTCAACCGTCACCTGGGACTTACCATCGGGCCGTAGATATGGTAGTTGTCCTGATTTCCGCACTTCGCTCAAGCGCCGTGTTAGGCGATGGGCCAGCGCAATGGTCAGGGGCATGAACTCTTCCGACTCGTTGCAAGCGAAGCCGAACATCATGCCCTGATCGCCCGCACCGACGGCCTCTACATCGGCTTCGGACATCGTACCGGTTTTGGCCTCCAGGGCCTTATCTACACCGAGCGCAATGTCGGGCGACTGGCCATGCAGCGCGACTAATACACCACAGGTGGCAGCGTCGAAGCCATAGTCACTGTTGGTGTAACCAATGTCACGGATTACACGTCGCACAATGGCCTGGACGTCCACCCACGCCTCGCCCGTCACTTCGCCCAGTACAATCACCAAGCCGGTCGTTGTCGCAGTCTCACAGGCGACGCGAGCGTTGGGATCTATGGCCAAAATTGCATCCAGAATCGCATCCGAAATTTGATCACAAATCTTATCGGGATGGCCCTCAGTCACCGACTCGGAGGTCAGAAAGAGCTGTGGGGCGTCCGTAAACGTTGTTCCACTCATAAGCAGTATGCTCCACAAAGTCAGGGCTGCGAGCCGGGGAGATCCACCAGCCTCGGCTCGCAGCCTCTATCGATTAAGTGCCTTCTTCCCAGGAATTCAAGTACTTGGATTGCTGGGCAGTCAAGATGTCGAACTGGACGCCCATCGCGGCTAGCTTGAGCGCAGCGATCTCGCGATCGACTTCTTCGGGCAAGGCATAGACCTTGGCCTCAAGCTTGCCACGGTTCTTCAACAAGAATTCCCCGGCGAGGGCTTGGTTGGCAAAACTCATATCCATGACGGCTGAGGGGTGGCCTTCGGCCGATGCCAGGTTGATCAAACGTCCTTCGCCTAACAAGTTCAGTGTACGGCCGTCGGCCATGGTGTACTGCTCTACAAAGGCGCGGGGCTGGCGCTTGCTCACCGACATCTTTTCGAGCGCGGGGATATCTATCTCGGCGTTGAAGTGACCCGAGTTGGCCAGGATCGCGCCGTCGCGCATCACGGCGAAATCTTCGCCATCGATGACGTTGATATCGCCGGTGGCCGTGATAAAGATCTGACCAATGCGAGCGGCGGCCTGCATGGGCATGACCCGGAAGCCGTCCATGGCTGCTTCGAGCGCCTTGACCGGATCCACTTCCGTCACGACGACATCAGCGCCATGGCCCTTGGCGCGCATCGCGATGCCCTTGGAGCACCAGCCATAGCCGGCCACGACCACGGTCTTGCCCGCGATTAACACATTGGTGGCGCGAATCACGCCGTCCAACGTTGACTGACCGGTACCATAGCGATTATCGAACAGGTGCTTGGTCAACGAGTCATTGACCGCGACGACCGGGAATGAAAGCACGCCATCCTTGGCCATCGCCTTGAGGCGAATGACGCCGGTGGTTGTTTCTTCGGTCGAACCGATCAGATTGGTAAGGAGGTCACGGCGCTCCTTGAGCATGCCCGAGACCAAATCCGCGCCATCATCCATTGTTATCTGCGGGCCATGGTCAAGGGCGGCTTTGAGGTGGCTATAGTAGGTGGCGTTGTCTTCGCCCTTGATGGCGTAGACCGGGATTTCATCATAGCGCACCAGCGACGCAGCTACATCGTCCTGGGTGGACAGCGGATTAGATGCGACGAGTACCAGATCTGCACCACCGGCGACCAACGTTTGGGCTAGGTTGGCGGTCTCCGACGTTACGTGCAAGCAGGCCGACATTTTGATACCCGCCAGCGGTCGCTCTTTCTCAAACCGTTCACGAATCTGGCGGAGCACCGGCATTTCCTGCGCGGCCCATTCGATCCGTTGACGTCCCTGCTCGGCCAGTCCGAGGTCCTTCACATCATGTTGTTTTGCCATTGGTTAATCGTTCTCCTGATAGTTGGTTTACACTCAGTAGCTTGCAGCTACCGGCTTCTCAAAAAGGGCCTCGACGGTAGGATCGCTACCGAAGTTCTCACGATAGCGCGTGAGGAATTCAGCCTGGGTATAGGCATGTTGTTGCGGTCCGGCGTGCTCGATGGCATAAACAGCGGTGAGCGCAGCGATGCGACCGCAGGTAGGCCACGATAAGCCGTTGGCAATGCCTTTAACCAGACCGGCCCGGAAGGCGTCTCCGGCCCCGGTGGGGTTAATCACCTCGCGTGACTTGGCCGCCGGGATGCTGTATTCCTGGCCGTCGGCAAAGATCGACGAGCCAGCCTCGCCTTTGGTAACGACACATACTGGTACCGCTTGGCACAGGTCGGCTTCAGTGATACCGAGCTTTTCAGCCATCATGCCGAATTCGTAGTCATTGCCGGTCAAAATCCGCGCGCCGGCAAAGCCCGCCCTGAGCTCTGCGGCTTGCATACGAGGCGCCTGCATAGAAGGGTCATAGAGGTAGGGAATCCCAAGACGGATGCATTCTGCGGCATAATTTGCCATCGCCAGCGGATCGTTGGGCGAGATGATAACCAGATCGTCGCCGGTTAGCCCATGGTTATCCAACGGTAGGGTGTGGGCTTGGCTCATGGCACCGGGATAGAAAGCGATGATCTGATTGTCTTCAAGGTCGGTGTTAATAAAGCAGGAAGAGGTGAATTCGCCCGGCACGACTTGCATGCTGCGCGTGTTAACGCCTTGCTGCTCCAGCCATGCACGATAATCCGTGAAATCTTCGCCGACAGTGGCGACGACTTCGGGCTGCTCACCCAATAACGCTAGGTTAAAGGCAATATTAGCGGCCGTGCCACCGCGCTGCTTTTTCATCGACTCGACCAGAAACGACACGCTCAAGGTATGTAATTTATCGGCCACAATATGTTCTTTAAAATGGCCCGGAAAGACCATCAGATAGTCATACGCGACCGAACCCGTCACAATAATCCGCATAGATGCTCCCCTAACTCCCTACTCGATGGCATAGGCCTGCCGTAATAACTCTGCCAGATCGGCGGTAAGCGTCAATACGCGTTCCGCCTCAGCCGGCGATAGCTGGTGTAAGGTGTCTTCCGGCATGATCATTGATGCGCGTACCACGTATTCGACCGGAAGATCGGCCTCTTGGAGTGCTTTCAGAACCGAGCCAAAGCGCGCCGCGAGGCGACCGGCCGTGACCTGTCGTAAGCCATCGCTGGTAACGGGTACGATGCCCCAGCCGACCGCACCTTTGCGCCGGATAAAGCTATGGAGGTCCGGTGCCCAGCTTTCGGCCTGTTCGGGTGTGGGCAGCGTCAGGCCCACGACCTCGACCGTTTCGCTGGCCAACAACTGCTGTAGCTGCACATGTGCTCCCACCCAAACGCCACGTACCCCGCTATGCTGGCCCCATACATCAGTCAGCGCGTCGTGGACTGCCTCCCAGGTCAGCGAAACAAACGGCGAACCGAGCAACTCCAGATATGGTTCGTAGAGCCATTGCAGTACGGGTTTGTGCCAGTGCCCCAAGCGTTCGGCCTGGAATTGCAATTGTAGGTAGAGATGCTTGACGATGGCGTCGACCATGGTTGGATCGTTCAGGGCCGACTCATACTCGGTATTGATGAGAGTTAGGGCTAAGCTGAAAGGCCCCCATTGCACCGTGCTGAGCGCCTGGACCGAGCGGAGTTTTCCGTCGCTTTGCTCAAGCTCTTCCAAAGCTGCGAGATCCAGCGCACGACTGTCGGTTTGATGTTTAAGGTAGGCAATGTAAAGGGTATCGAGCGCCGTTTGCATATCGGGGCCACCCCAGGTGGCATGGTCGCCAACCATGGTTGCTCCCGGCAAATTATGGAGTGCTAAACGGAGCAAATCTTCGCCATGTTGGTCAAGCAACGGCACCGGAACGATCTGACGAAGCCGGGGCAGCACGACATCCCACAGCTCTACCGTTGGGGGATGGGGCAGTGGTCCCAGGGCTGTTGGCAGGCAATTCGGGCGAAATGGCAAGGGCATGGGTTACTTAAAGGCTTCGGGCTGCGTCCGCGACGGCTTCAGCAACGGTTGACCATACGCCACGTTCGGTAATATAGGCCGTAACCAGATGGTGCGGCGTGATATCAAAGGCGGGATTGGCAGCGACCACACCTGCGGGCGCAATAGCTTGTCCGGCCAAGTGCGTGACTTCGTCCGAACTGCCCTGCTCGATTGGGATCGCGGCTCCGGTCGCTAATTGCAGATCGATGGTCGAGCTGGGAGCCGCCACATAGAAAGGGATATTATGGGCCCTGGCCAATACAGCGACACTATAGGTCCCAATCTTGTTGGCTACATCGCCATTGGCGACGATGCGGTCGGCACCGACGATCACGCAATCGATCTTGCCTTGACCCATGAAATAGCCAGCCATGCTATCAGTAATCAAGGTTTGAGGAATGCCCGCATTTTGTAGCTCCCAAGCAGTCAAGCGGGCACCCTGCAGGAAAGGTCGTGTTTCGTCAACGAAGACATGCACTTGCTTGCCTTGGGTGTGTGCAGTACGAATTGGAGCCAGGGCAGTACCGTAGCCGGCCGTCGCTAAGCCACCGGCGTTACAGTGAGTTAGTATCTGGGAGCCGTCGTGCAAGAGTTTGGCGCCGTGCTCACCAATCGCATGGCACATCGCTAGATCTTCGGTCGCCAGGCGCTGTGCCTCAGCCAAGGCCAGGGCTTGGAGTGCCGGCACCGGATCGGTGGCGTTAGCACTCACAACAGTAATGATGCGTTGGGTGGCCCATGGGAGGTTGACTGCGGTTGGACGCGTGGCATCTAGGGACTGTTTGGCTAGACGGAGGTCCGCGAGCAAAGTCGCTCGATCCGAGGCCGTACTTTGCCGCGCGGCGAGTGCCATACCATAGCCGGCGGTAACACCAATTGCGGGTGCACCCCGCACCACCATACGCTGAATCGCTGCGGCGACTTCGGCTACCGTGCGGCAACGCACGGTAGCGACGGTCTGGGGCAGGCGTGTCTGATCAATCAAACAAACCTCGCCGGGTTCCCACCAAACAGTTTGTGTGTTCATATTCCAAAAAAAAAGCCACTCAGCATGAGAGGCTACGTACCAACTCTCATCTTTCCGCACATGCGGCAGGATTTGGCACCTTGAACGCGTCCTGTTACGGTATCGTCGCCGGTTGCCGGAGCTTCGCAGGGCCTGTCCCTCCGCTCCTCGCGATGAGTCGCGTATTCAATTGTTACGCAACTATAGCATACTCTCTCTATGTCTGCAAACGTAGTTGACGAAGGGCAGGAGCACATCTACAATGGGCGGCTGCTAACAAGGGTACCCATGACGATCATTACGAAGAAAATGGTGCGCGCCTTTATCGAGGGGCGCTACTGGCACCATCCCATTCGCGCGTGGCGGATCTTTCGGGCTGAAACGGCGCGCAAAAACCTGGGTTATAAACAGGCCTGGGAAGCCGTTGGTCAGGATACCGGCTGGACTTTCACGATGATGAACGGTAGCCCAGACGAAGCCACGCTGCGACGGACGGGCCGAGCCATGGCCAAACGCTTGGTCGATGCTCTGGCGATCACACCGGAGCAGCGCGTGCTAGAGGTGGGGTGTGGCGTGGCGCGGGTCGGTCGTGAGCTGGCTCCGCAGGTAGGGGAATGGCACGGTGCCGACATTTCGGAGCCGATTCTGCGGATCGCCCGCCGCCGCACCGCCGGACTGCCCAACGTTTATTTTCATGAGCTAAGCCGCACAAACCTGCCTTTTAGCGATGGCAGCTTCGACCGAGCCTACTCGCATCTGGTGTTGTTTCATCTAGATAAAGAGGATGTGTTCGGCTATCTGCAGGAGCTGGCACGGGTGCTGGTGCCGGGTGGTCTGGTCTACTTTGATACCTGGAATCTGCTCCACCCACAAGGCTGGGAGCGGTTTTTGTGGGAGCGTGAACATCATCGCGGTAAGGCCGTGAAGCCGGCCCATCGCAACCAGTTTGCGACGGCTGAGGAAGTGCGGCTGTACGTGGAAAAGGCCGGTTTAGTGCCGTTGGTGGTGCTTGACGAAAGCTTCTGGCTGCAGGTTATCGCCGCCAAGCCCGGCCCGCACGTCGATCTTGAGGCGCTCCGTAGCTCGTTGCAGCAGGTGGAGGCGCTGGTGCCGCATGGTCACTGGTATTATGAGTAAGTGCCGCGTAAGGCTTCGACGGCGGCAGCCAGCGCTACATCAATCAAATGAACATGAGGGCCGCCGCCCTGGGCCGCGTCGGCTTTGCCACCACCTTTGCCACCAACAATTGCCGCCGCATTGCGCAGTAGCGCGCCCATATCGGGGTGGAGGGTGGTAGCGCGGTTAAAGACGAATTGCGCTTTATCGCCGGCCAGACCGAGCAAGGCTATGCCACCGCCGTCGGCGATGGCATGGGCAAGCAGGCGCACTTCGTCGAGCGGGCGGTCATGCACTACATGGGCTACCACCGGCATGCCATTGATTTCTATCGCTGCCGTCAATAGGGTTTGTGCCTCGTAGGTACATAGCTCACGACGGGCTGTCGCCAGGGCCTTACGATTGGTTTCCTCGGCTAGACGTACGCGTTGCAGGGCAGCGGGCAGATCGGCAGCGGCTACACTCAGGTCGTTCGCCAGGGTCGTGACGAGCGCCGTCTTGGCGCGGTAATCATGCAGTGCGCGGCTGCCGCAGACAAAGTCGATGCGCAGGCCCTCGCCGCGCCGTTCCCAACGGCGTAGGGCAACGATGCCCACTTCGCCCGTGTGCCGAGGATGGGTACCGCCACAGGCCGAGTGGTCGACATCGCCCGCCGATACGATGCGAATGCGATCATGGACCTTCGGTGGACGGCGTAGTGCCAAGGCGGCGAGCTCGGCGGGCGTGACAAAGCGCGCGTTAACCGGCAGATCATCGTAAATCACCCGGTTGGTCCATTCTTCCGCTGCGACTAACTGGGCGGGGCTAAGGCTCGTACTTTCGATATCAAGCGTACAGCCTTCTTCGCCTAAATGCACTGCCACCGTGGGCGCGGCGAAGAGCTGCTCGAACGCGGCGGACAGCAGGTGCTGGCCGTGATGCTGCTGCATAAAGTCGAAACGGCGGCTCCAGTCGATTACGCCATGTACGTGATCGGCTGGTAGGGGCGCCGTGACCCGGTGCCACACTATTTCGGCCTCGACTTGCACATCAACGACCGGTACGCCGTTTAACGTACCATGATCGGGCAGTTGCCCGCCGCCCTCGGGATAAAAGGCCGATCGGTCGAGCGCGATCAGCCATTGGTCGCCGCTCTGACGACGGGCGACGACCTGCGCGGTAAACTCCCGCACGTACGGATCGATGAAGTACAAACGCTCGCTCGGTACGATTTGCTGGGTGGTCATCGTGATCTACTCCAGGGAAGCGGTGGCGACAGTCAGCCGCTCCAGCGTCGCGTCTTTGCCCAGCACAGCAAGGGTTTGGAATAGGGGCGGTGTCGCTTTGCTGCCGGTCACAGCAACACGTAAGGCCATAAAGAGGTCGCCAGCCTTAACGCCGCGCTGCTCGGCCAGGCCGCGTAGGGCTGGGTCAAGCGACGCTTCGTCCCAGGTGGCGAGGTCGCTTAAGGTGGTATAGGCTTGCTGTAACAGTTCCTTGGTGGTTGGGACATCCAGCTTTTTGGGCACCAGATCGTTACGCACGTACTGCGTGGGCGGCTGGAAGAAAAAGCGGCTCAGGTCGATCGCGTCGGACAGAATTTGTAAGCGATCCTGAATCAACGGGACGAGGCGTTCCACAAAGGCCTGCTGCTCGGGGGTGATCGGTGTGCTGACCAGTTCGGCTTGTTCGAGATAGGGCGCGATCATGACGGCGATCTCTTCGGGAGTATGCTGGCGAATATATTGGCCATTAAACCAGTTGAGCTTATCATGCGAGAGCACGCCGCCATTGGGCGAGATGTGTTCGATTGAGAAGCGCTCGATTAGTTCCTGGCGCGTCATGATCTCGGTGGTTTCGTCATAGCCCCAGCCAACGAGCGCTAGGCAATTCGTCAGGGCTTCGACCAGATAGCCGCGCTCGATAAACTCGTTGATGGCGGTCGCGCCATGGCGCTTGGATAGCTTTTTGCCGTCAGCACCAAGCACCTGCGGTACATGGACCCAGACCGGCTGCTCCCAGCCCATGAATTGGTAGAGCAGAACATGGTAGGGTGAGGTGGCGAGCCATTCGTCGCCGCGCAGTACGTGGGTGATCTCCATGAGGTGATCATCGACGTTGGCGGCGAAGTGGTAGGTCGGAAAGCCGTCGCCTTTGATCATGACCGGGTCGTTTAATACCGCGTTTTTAAAGGTAATTGCTCCACGCAGTGTATCGTGCAGGACCGTCTCGCCGTCGAGCGGGGTAGCTAGCCGTAAGACCGAAGAGAGGCCCGCGGCCTGCTGGGCAGCACGCTCGGCAGGGGATAGGTTACGACAGTGGCGGTCATAGCCGGGTGGCTCTTTACGGGCCTGTTTTTCCCGGTTGACCGCTTCTAGGCGCTCGGAGGTGCAGAAGCAGCGATACAAAATGCCACGCTCTTCCATTTCAGCCGCCAAAGGATGATAGATCGCGAGTCGGTCGGACTGGCGATAAGGTCCAAAGGGGCCGCCCACATCGGGTCCCTCGTCCCAGTCAAAATCCATCATCCGGAGCGAGGCTTTGAGTTGTTCCTCGGCTCCCGGCACGTAGCGATTGCGATCAGTATCCTCCACGCGCAAAATAAACTGGCCACCGGTCTGGCGGGCCAGCAGCCAATCGAAGAGGACAGTACGCATGCTGCCGATATGCACAAAGCCGGTCGGACTAGGAGCGAAACGGGTGCGGGCGGGACGACGATCAGTCATGAAGAGATCCTTATTTGTTGCCGAACCAGACCAAAATTGCCACCACCAGGATACCCCAGGACATAATCGAGGCAAAAAATGGGCGGTCGCGGAATAATAACTCCGCAGGCTCACCGCCCTCCTTTTTTTGGACGATCAGATATAGGTAGCGAAACATGGCATAGATCACGAAGGGAATGGTTAACATGAGATACGGAAAGCCCTCTTTGGGCACTGCCGGAGCAGTAAAGGTGGCCTGGCTGTAGGCCATGATCGTGCAGGCTACATCAATCAAGATCAGTTGTTCGAGGAGCGTAGGCGAGTATTCTTCGAGGATGCGACGGTGGCTGCCGGCATCTTGCTCCAGCACTTGTAGTTCGTTATAGCGCTTGCCTAGGCCCAGGAAGAGTGCCAATAACAATACGCACAGTAACCACCAGGGCGTAATAGCGACGAACAGAACGGCGGCACCGCCGACCGCGCGCAGAACGAAGCCCCCGGCGATGGCAAACAAGTCGATAATGACAATGTGCTTCAGCACAAAGGTGTAGGCTACCTGGAGCAGGAAATAGAGCAGCAGGACGACGGTAAAAGCGGCCCAGCCGCGGTCAAAGGTAGCACTACTCCAGGTCAAGGTCAGTGGCACAAGCAACGAGCCAAAGGCGAGCGCGGCGGCTGCAAGACGGGCCAAGAGAGGTGAAAGCAGCCCAGAGGCCAGGGGTCGCAGGCGTTTACGGGGATGCTGGCGGTCTTGTTCGATGTCGGCCAGATCATTAATCAGGTAGATAGAGCTTGAGACTAGGCAAAACAAGATAAAGGCTACCAATACTCGCGCGAGTGCGGCGAGGTCGGTGAACAAGTGCTTTTCGGCAAAAACGATGCCGGCGAAGACGAAGGCGTTTTTGACCCATTGCTTCGGTCGCATCGCCTTCAGCAAATAGCGCAAGGTTGTTAGCAATGAGCTACGAGCAAGTGTAATTGGCTCATTCAAAAGGTTATTCCAGATACCAGTGGGTCCCCACAGCAGCGCACGGAGATGCTGCAAGTGGTGATCCTACAATCTGTTCTATTGTACCTGACGGGTACCGGGGGTGCAAAACCGGTGTACGTTTGGCGTGGACTGCACAATAATACATGCTCCTGCTAGATGGTACAAGCTCTGGTACATGTACCAACCGCTTGGTACAACTACGTTCAATTTTGGTACAAAACCCGGTATTTTGGTACAAACACGTTCAGTTTTGGTACTGGTACAAATTTGCCGATTTGCGTTATGCGCGTGGTACAAGGCTCAGGCAGACAGAATTGTTGTGGTTGTTAAGGAGCAAGGACATAGTATAGCACATTCGTGCTGAAAATGCAAGTGCGAAAAAATAATGGTGAGATTAAGGCAACATCGTGAGTGCCGCCCCCTCACCCGGTCGCTGCGGCGACCACCCTCGCCCCATCGTGGGAGAGGGCTTAAGAGAGGGGGCACGACTTTGCATTAGGCCTGAAATAATAGGGAGATATTCCCCCAACACACTCTTGAAGAAACTCAGCGGCGTTGGTAACCTGTTATGCTCTTGTCCGTGAGGCGGGTTAACATGAACAGCAACCATCTTTTCAACGAAGCACTTCAGTCTGGAACTCCTAGACGCCACCTGCGAAGTCTAGTAAGTGACCTCCATGCACAAGGTCAAGAGAGACAGAGCATCTTGAAGGAATTAGACGACTTCCGAAAAGAGCTCCGGCAGTCAGAAGAGGATGAAGAAGACATTGTTCTTGATGTACTGGATTTTGTAACTGGTTGGTGTCATCCTGACATGCTACTGTAATGGCAATGGGAATTTACAACGACGACTGATGGTACATCCATTCGCGTTCGGGATAAATTAAGGAGAACATGTGGAATCACGGGAATTGCTTGATACAATTAGCTCGAAAGAGGATCTCGCTGTATTGATTGACTGGCTGCAGCAGGATTGGGAAGGGAGCGGAGGAGAATGGGAGAATCCAGACATCGGTCGCTACTTGGCGGCCATGGCTGCATGGCTTCGGGACATTGATAGATACTACCGAAATGTTGGACAACCTATTCCTACCACCCCCACTTGGAAAACAATAGCAGAAATTTAGCTTGCGGCGAAAGTCTACGAATGATAGCAACCGCGAGGGATCACGAATTACTAGGACGGCGTCGTCGGTGCGAATGAGGCATCCCATGAATACCTTGAACATTCTGCCATTTGAAGGACTGGGAGATTTACGGTTTGGGATGTTACGAACTGATGTACATAGCTTGCTTGGTGAAGATTTTGATCGTGTCAGCGAGGGACAACCAGCCGATATGGAGGTCTATGATTCAATTGGTCTTCATTTAGACTATGATAAGGATGATAAACTCGTATTTATCGAAGCCGTTCCGCCATGCAACCCGATATACACCGATATTCAGTTGCTTAGAGGAACATACCAAGCAGTCTTGACAAAACTTGCCAAGCTCGGGCATACCGCTGTGTGTGACGATCAAGCGTACAATTTTGGAGAACTGGGATTTTCACTGTATGTCCCATCTCAATTAGAAGGTGTATCTATTTACAGACAAGGTTACTATGATGAATAATTGTATGAGGAGCAGCCCGAACGGCCATTCGCTGGCCTCTCTAGACGACCCACCATTGGGGGACGTGTCTTCTAGCGGCCTAGGAAACATTCAGTAAAGCACAAGTTCAGGCGAACAAATGCCGAGTTGGGTGCAATCGGAGGTTCGAATCCTCCCACGTTCCACCTCATACCAATCCTCCCTGGTCCGACTGGCGCTGCCAGACGTGGAATGAAGATGGTAGCCGCCATCCGGGTCACGTTGATCACCTCAATGACGTGGAACTGCAGACCGGATTGTTGAAAGGACGGGTGGTATCTAGCCAACACCTCCTGGCTCTACGCCAATCTCCGTGAATTAGGCCTTCCACCGTGGCATCCTGGCGCGTACTACGTATGACACCGTGCTCAGCCTACACTGATCACGCAAAGTGGCGTAGAGCCAGCATCATGATGGCTAGGTGTCCAAAAGTCTATTAGGACTGCTCAATTTGTGCGTGGGGAAATTGATGACAGACCATGAGAAACAATGGACTACTGAAGAAATTTTGCACGAGTTTCTGTGGCTTATTCTGAAACAGGTTTAGGGTACAGCAGAAGGTTCGCGGGATGTTATTCGAGAAGCCGCGCTCGATGAAAATCCGATCCGGCTCCGAGATCGCTTAGTTTCGCTTCAAGGTGGGGTTGTGGATCGTGTCTTCAGTTTAATTGATGGAACAAGTGGGCCAAGTGATTGGCCGAGCCTGCGGTTGATGAATACTGCTACCGGTGAACCGTTGTCGACTGATCTTGCTGGAGCACTTTCTGATGTCGAGAGTGAGTATTTAGACACGATCGAGCCTCCCGTCTTAGACGATGACCTCGAAACACAAGGTGAGTAAACCCGCCGCTGCAAAGTCGCGCATCGGCCAAACTATCTGCATGTTCCATTACAGTAACGAGCCCGTACCTTACTGATTGGACGGGATTGCCCATGAGGACAAAAGGTGCATGATGGAAGACCGAGTACAAGAATTGGAACGGCGACTAACGCGTGCTGAAGAAACAATTACCCAGTTATCTAGGCAAGTAGCAGGTACGAACGGTGTAGGGACGCAACTGGTAGCCCCAGTCAGGGTTGTTAATATGGACGGCATACCGTTGTTGGAAATATCAAATATTCACAACTATGCTGTTGTTCGGTTATTCGATTCCCTAGGACAGATTGCCGTAATACTAGGTACCGATGATGGAGGAGGATACTTAGCGATTTATGACAAGCAAGGAATCCGCGTTGGCTACTTAAACGTAGAATCTTCTGGAGCACGGCTGCTCATTGAGGATCATGAGGGAGAGGGTGGAGTCGTACTCTTTGGTGGGAATGACGATGGAGGTAGTATCAGCATTCTTCCAAAGGGAGTACGAGAAGGCATTAGCCTATCGTCTACCTCGGCAGGAGGCGAGGTAAGATTGTACAACAATACTATGGATGAGCCAGTTATCATCATCAGTGCCTCTGACACTGGTGGACGTGTCGAAACGGCAGATGTCAATAACGACGGCTCACTTTAAGGCAACCTTTACAGCACATACATTGGCCAAGTGAAACTTGGCCGGATGGGCGCGTGACGGTCAGGCAGGTGGACGGACGACGCAACACAGTGAGATCAACTGGTCATCAATGAATGTTGTGCCTCTAAAGTAGCCTAAGTATAGCCATGGAGATTCTATGCAAAGCCTGAAAGATGTTATTCCTGGACTGCAGTACATCGATCAGTACCTCACCTTATTCGAACAAGATGACCTGCTGGCAATTATCGACCAGCAGCCCTGGCTCACCGACCTCAAGCGGCGTGTCCAGCACTACGGCTACCACTACAATTACACGCAGCGTGCCGTCGCACCCACGGCCTTCTTAGGTCCACTCCCTTCTTGGGCTGCCACGCTTGCCGCGCGCCTGCAGAGCGATCAGTATGCCCCACGCCTGCCCGATCAAGTGATCATCAACGAGTACCAGCCGGGTCAAGGCATTTCCAGCCACATTGATTGTGTGCCGTGCTTTGGCGATACAGTCTTGGCGCTCAGCCTA
>JBBRHB010000001.1:0-30625 GCA_038223355.1 Chloroflexales bacterium | reverse complement strand
ATCCTCAAGGCCGTTCATCTGCTACAAACCGATGATGAGACGGCGACCCTCATTCGTAACCGCTGCCGCTATCTCTTCATCGACGAGTTTCATGACGTATCCCCCGAGCAATATGAGCTGATTCGCTTGATCGCTCCACCACGCTCACCTCAGCAGCACGTCATGACTGTGGCGGACGCCAACCAAGCTATCTTTGGCTGGCGCGATGCCGACGCGCAGTCGCTGCTCGCCGGTTATACGCGCGACTATCGCCCACGCCGTTTTGTTCTGGAGGAAAACTATCGTTCTGCTGGCAATCTTGTGCGCGCTGCCCAATATGTCATTACCGCTGCAGGTGGCACAGCGCACGCCGTGGCCGTGCAGGCCGATCACTATCCGATCGACTGCCAGGGCTGCACCAACGATGAAACCGAGGGCGAGTGGCTTGCGCAACAAATCCAACGTGCCTGTGGCACCGGTCGCTACAGCTATGGTGACATTGCCGTCCTGTATCGCATCCATGCGCGCGCGAATCGGGCCGAGGAAGCGCTCCTGCGCCATGCCATTCCGCTCACCCGCATCCAGCCGGGCCGTTTTTTCGACCAGCCCGACGTACAGGCTGCGCTCCGCTATTTGGCGCTGATGGCAGCCTTGCACGACGATGATTTCGAACCTGCCCTGAACTGGCCGCGCGTGCTGGTCGATGAGCTTACGATGATTCACCTTCGCCGCATCGCGGGCGAGGCCGGCGTATCCATAAGTACACTCGCCAAGCACATCGATGACTATGCCGACCGGCTAACACCTCTGACTCGCGCCACCATGCACGCATTTCTGGACACCGTCGCCGCCGAACTGCTACCGGTCGCCCACGCGCCTATCAATGTCGTCGTCGAAAAGCTGCTCACGGTCTTGGCCGCGCGTCGCAGCCCCATTCCAGTCTCGCGCCGGGCCGATGCCCTAGGCCTACTCGACGTCCTCGCACGACCCTTGGTCGAGCCCGTCAGCCGCCTGCACACAGCGATCACCGCCGGACAATCCATTGTGCTTCGGCATGATGGCACTGTTGATGGTGCTGCCGCCGCCACCATTGTGGAGCATGTCCTAACACACTACCTGCACCATCAGGTTAGCGTCGAGCAAGACAGTTCCGAGCTTGTGCCCGGTACCTTCCTGATCGCCGTGGGAACCCTTTTGCCGCCCGAGCAAGACGGTCTGGCTTTGCAACTCCGCGATGCGCTGACTATTCGCTTCAGCCTCAGTGCGCAGGCCTGGCGGTTGGGCCAAATGCTCTTGATGCGCTACGAAACCTTGCGGCGTGGTCCCTTCGTGCTCTACGATCTAGAGACCAGCGACCATCATGTGAACACCGCCGAGATCCTGGAGGTCGCAGCCCTATCAATCGCTGACGGCCGGCCATGCGACGATCCTTTCCATAACATGGTCCGGCCCCGTGGCACAATCTCGCCCGACGCAACGCAAATCCATGGCATTCGTGCGCAAGACGTGCGCAACGCGCCAGTCCCTGCGGCCGTCCTGCCACAGCTCCTATCGTTCATGGGCGCGGCAACCCTGGTCGGCCATAACATTGAGCAGTTCGATCAGCCGATCCTCCGCCGTGTGGCACGCAGTCTAGGCTTACCACTCCCCGCCAACCCCCTGCTGGATACCTGCACACTGGCACGCCGTCTCCTGCCCAACGAGTCGCATGCCCTCGAAGATTTGGCGCAGCGCTTCGGCATCAAGGAAGCACAAACGCACCATGCGCTGGACGACGTACGCATGAACGCGGAAGTCTTCGAACATTTGCTAGACCTATTGGCTAATGAAAAAGAACTCGACGTCTTAGACGAGGCGCTACCGCTCGTGGCCCTCGGCATCCAGGCGGCCGGTCTCCCGCTCGAAGGTGAAAACGAACTGCTTGCCTTGGCCGGTGCCCGAGCGCATACTACCGGCCTCGGCGACGGGCTGGGCGCTCGTTTGGCGACGCGCGTCAATCAGCCACTACAGCTCGATGCAGCAGACCTCTGGCTCGTCACACTGCCCACGGCAGTTGCAGCCGATGACCTACGCTGGGCCGAACTGAACGAACGCTGGCGCACCATGATCGCCCACTACTGCCGCACGACCGCAGATCAGAGCCTCACCGCCTTTCTGCACTATGCCGCCCTGGCCGCGCCCATCGACTACCAGCCCGAGGACGACGGTCGCGTGGCGATGATGACCATACATACCGCCAAAGGCCGCGAATGGCCGCTCGTCTTCCTCATCGGTGCCGAGGACGACGTGCTCCCCATGTGGAACTGCCGCAAAACCGAGGAGCTGGCCGAGGAGCGCCGCGTCCTCTACGTCGCCATGACCCGTGCCAAGCGTCGGCTATGTATTTCCTGGGCCAAGACACTACAAGACCGCACCAAACAACCCTCCCGCTTCCTGAAGGGCATGCCGGAGGAGCTTATGGTGTGGCGCTGCCAGAGGGATAGCGTCCTACCCGCTCCATCTGCCGTTTGTGATGCAATCTGCTAGAATTGCAACATCACGAGGATCACGTATGGCCCCACAGATTGTTGATGATCGAGTAGCTGAAGAGCAGCACCTCACAATGACTTACGAGGACTTTCTCATGGGGACAAGCGAAGATACTCACGCGGAGTGGGTGAATGGTGAGGTCACCGTCTTTATGCCACCGAAAACGATTCATCAACGCATCGTCTTCTGGTTATCAACGCTTATCGCCCTCTATACACGGCATCTCAACCGCGGGGAAGTCGTTGTGGCACCTTTCGAAATGCGGCTTGGACCCGGTTCGGCCCGCGAGCCCGATATCCTCTTCGTGGCCCGTGAGCACCAGGATCGCACTGCACATTCTCCGCGCTGCCCTGGACATGACGGATACTAGGTAGCGTCACAGGAGCAGGCTCGCCATCCCGAACAGGTACCGTACTGCCATTACTCAAGGACGCGGATATGACGATCACGTATACAAATCGGAAAGGCGTTACCTATTATCTGTGGCGCAGCGTCTCCGGGACCGGCAAGCTGCGGTATTATTTTGCGCGTGATGCACGAGATGAGCCGGTCGATCAGCTTCCCGAAGGCTATGCGATCACCGAGAGCGTTAACGGCATCGTCTCGCTAACCAAGTCGCGTCCTTCGCTGATCCTACCCCACGAGGTTGCGGCGGTTGAGGCGCAGCTGCGACAGCATCCACGCGCAAATAACTATCGGGTGGGCACACGCCAGAACCGAATCGACATCTATGAGCGCACCGGCCCTGATGTCGACGAACTGCTGGCAATGTGGCCGTTGTCGTTCGCTCCAAGCCAAGAAAGCATCGACGGGCTACGGGAGGACAGAGAACGCCGTGCTAACTTCACGCCGGTGATGCGCTTCATCCTGGTTGACCCAGCACAACGCATCTTTCGGACCGAGCGCATGTGTTACCGTAGCTGGGTAGACGGCTGGCTGCAAATCCTCAATCGCGGAGCGATCAAGCAGCTGGCCTCGGAGGTAGTGCCGTGCCTTGGAACCGATTCGTTCTTTGAGCTTTTTTAGAGGGTCGAAAGGATGGAGTAATGCCAAAACGTCCGCCCAAGCAGTATGCCCCTTCACATTCGCTACAGGCCCATTCGAAGGACGAAGCTCCAGTTGTCAGGGATTTCCCGTGTGCGGCGACATTCTTCCACGTTCATGTGCTTGATGAGAACGCCTATGCACTGCTAAGGAAGATCCCGACTGTCCTGAAGCCGGTCCTGCGGCTACGTGACCGTCTGCTGGTCCAGTTAGTCAAGCAGGCCGCAACACCGGCAGCATTGATCGATCTCGCGCCGGTGGCCACCGGCTTGCCTGAGCCCATCTGGCAGGATCGTATGCGGCAACTCGGCCCGGAAAAGTTCCCGCTCATCGTTGATCGTCTGCAGCAATCACGTAACATGCTAGACACCGATGCGCAAACGATGCTGCGCGAACCAATACACAAGCCCAGCATGATGACGAGCGCACCTAGGAGTAGTAGCCCACTTCGCGGAGCCCGCGGAGGCGGGGGAATCCGCACATGCTCTTCAGCCTTAGCAGCACGACGGCGTGCCATTTCTAGCTTTAAACTGGTTTCACCCTGCACCATTGCCCAACGGTGATTGGCCGCAAAGATAGGCTTCATCAGCCCCGACAAGCGCCGCAACAACAGTTTATCGGCCCGAATACGCCAGTCATACACGATATCAACGACCGGCCCGCGTTGGGCAAAGGTCCACACGCCGCGCCCATCAAAATCGCCAGAGGACTCAATGCTGAAGCCCTCCGATCCGACCTCTGCTACGCGAAACTGCCAGCGCAGCGTATAGGGCAGCCATCCCCTCGTATATAAGCTAATAACCTTGCCAATACCCTGCTCGTCACCGGGTGCCAACTCTTGGACATCGAGGTACACCGAAGGCCACCAGCGTGGCAAGTCGGTCGCGTCGGCCAGGATCTCGACAACTTCCTGGATGCTACCCTCGACCAACCAGTGGGTGATGAAGTGGTAATCGTTAGCGGCCATATACTCTTGGGACGTCGCTTAGCGGCCCAGCGCCTTAAGAATATCCGCCACCCTCGTATATTTGACACGCGGGCGGCCTTGCGCCTGACCCTCCTTTACCTCCAGCGCATCAATCCGCTTCCAATCGGCGTATGACACATACTGTGGTTGCCGTGTACGCACCAGTTCTTCGATGTCGGCCTGCTCGGGCTGTGCAGCATGAATATACTCGCCCGTCGCCAAGTCTTCCAGCATACACGTCACCGTCTCAACCGAGTCGGGCTTATTGGTGCCGATCACACCGCTTGGCCCCCGCTTGATCCATCCCGATGTATAGAGCCCTGTGAGCGGATGTTGGGTTTCGGGATTAAGCACGCGGCCTTTTTGGTTCAGAATCACGCCCCAGCGCTCATTAAAGGGAATGCCGGGCAGGTCTACGCCGCGATAGCCAACCGACCGGAACACCATGCCGACCGGCAGTTCCTCGAACTGAGCGGTCGCCTTAGGACTCAGGGTGCCCGCTTCGGTCGCATACAAAACGTTCTTGACCAACCGCATCGCCACCACATGGCCCGCGGCGTTGCCGATCAGTTCGACCGGCGACACTAAAAAGCGCAGAACCAGCGTGCGTGGCTTGCCGCTCGGCTTTTCGTGCGCGTAGCTCTGGATGATCTCGACCTTCTTGATGGTCGTTCGGTCTTGGCTCGCTTCGAGATCGGCCTTGCTGAGTGGGTCGAGTTCAGCTTCCTCCGGCAACACCCGCACCTCAGCACCCTCTAGCTCACCGAACTCCTTGATCTCAGGATTGGTAAAGGCCGCCTGCGCCGGTCCACGCCGCCCCAACAAATACACCTCTTTGACCTTGCTCTTGCTCAGTGCCTCCAGTGCATAGTCGGCGATATCCGTAGCAGCAAGCTCAGCCGGTGTCAGGGACAGAATGCGGGCAACATCCATCGCCACATTGCCAACACCAACCACCGCAACCCGCTCTTGGGTCAAATCGAACTCGTAGTCGCGGAAATCCGGGTGGCCGTTATACCAGGCCACAAACGCCGTCGCCGGATGACTGCCGATCAAGTCCTCCCCGGGAATGCCCATCCGCCGGTCAGTCTGCGCCCCGGTTGCGAACAGAATTTGATGATAATACTGCTTAAGCTCGTCTAACGAAATGTCTTTGCCATATTCGACCAAGCCAAAAAAACGAAAACGCGGATTGCCGGCGACCTGATCAAAGATCTTGGTGACCGATTTGATCTTTTGATGGTCAGGCGCCACACCGGCGCGAACCAAGCCATAAGGCGTCGGCAACCGGTCGAACATATCGACTTTCACAACCAGGCCCGGTTGTTTCAAGAGATGGTCCGCCGCATAAAATGCCGCCGGACCTGAACCAATAATTGCCACACGTAGTGGATCCGCCTCACTGCCAGGTTGTGTCATGAACTACTCACTGTATCGTAAACTATTTACCGGGGCTCGCTTGCACCTGCGTTTGCAGCGTGTCGATTGTGCCCTCGTATTCTTGGAGTTGGGTTTTAACGACATCGCCGATCGACACAATCCCGACCAGCTTGCCATCCTCGACGATCGGTACGTGGCGGATGCGGCGGTCAGTCATCGTTTGGCCGACAGAATGGATATCGTCATGGGGCGTGCCGGTGATCAGCTTGGTGGTCATAACCTCGCCGATCATTTGCGTCAGCACCGCATCATTATGCGCCGCTTCATGAATAACATCACGCTCGGAAATAATACCAATCGGCCGGCCGTCTTCATCCACGACGACCAGTGCGCCGATGTTATATTGAACAAGTACGCTAATCGCCTCTTTGACCGGCTGTTCGGGACGAATCGTTAAGACCTTCTTCCCTTTGGTTGCCAAAATCGTCTGGAGTTTCATAACCAGCGTCCTTCCATCAAAAATCGCCCATGCGATAACTGCCTGTCGCTACGACCATTATACCCTGCAAGTGCACGCATCTCTCAGAACTCCGCTAGACTGTCCAGCACAAGCGACATAGCGGGAGCATCGTTCGTCGTAATCCGATCCACTGCCATCGCCACTAACCGGCGTGCGAGCACCACATCAGCCGGCTGTTGTGCATCCAGTGTCCATGCTGCGACCTGAGCTCCCTGGCCATGCAGATACCCAATCCAGTCAAAGCCAGCATCCAGCGTAGCAGCCAGAACTGACGCATCGATATACCACATCGTGTTGGCAGGCACTTGTGCATGCAGGGCATCAGCCCGAGCAGCCAAATAGTCAACTACTGTTCCCCACGCCCTTGCAGCCAGCGGGTGATCATCCCGATATCCATATGCTCCCACTCGAAACGGCGGATCAGCATACGCCTCACGTTCGGTCGTCTGCACATCGAAATACAGCAACGGGTCAAAGCCAATCTGGACGTCCGGATCGAGCGCCCGTAGGCGACGCACAGCCCAGTCTGCAACGCAAGTGACGCGGACTTGGTGCTTTACCGGTTCAATCAGCCGCAGTAAGTTCTCGAGAACTTCGTCAGTCAGAGGTCCATAGGCCTTCAGATCCAACTGCAACTCTTGCAGGTGCGTATCGCCCTGCATTAACGTGATGGCTTGGCTAAGGAGGCCAACCCCCATATCACTGACCGTCCCTTGCCACACATGATGCAGGCGACTGACCTCAAGAGCGGTGCGGGAAATCACATCACCTTCGCCGTCGGTGCCATGCTCCAGCCGCTCGTCGTGGAACAGCGCGAAGTCGCCACCAACGAGCGGGATAACATCCACCTCAACCACGCGAGCCCGCGCGTCGAGACATGCCTTGAGACCCTGTAGCGAACTGGGCGGATAGTGCCGGCCGCGATTGGCAGAATGGTGGATTAACAGGACAGTGCTGTCTATGGGGTCTTTGTCTGATGTGCTCATGCTAGAATGTATACGCGATTGCATTTCGAGGGTCGAACATCCAATATTCGCGCACGCCCCTTCTTGATATTCGTAGAATTTGTCGCCGCGATCACGGGCCATACTTTCGGTCAAAATGACTTCGATTACCAAATCAGCAGGTCCGTTCAACTCTGTTTCGGTCAGACGATCCAGATGTTCGGTCGCAAGAAAAAGTATGTCCGGCTCACGTGCATTTCCGTTGGGGATCGCACGCATAGCAACTGGAGCTGGAAGTACATGACCAAGTTGGTGCAATTGCACGAAAATCTTCAACAGGGTAGCTAGGAATATCACAAGTTGCTGATGCAATGGTTGGAGGCGTGTGCACAAGCACCTCTCCGTTCACCCACTCGGATAGTCCACAACCACAGTCCCATGCTCGATACTCATCATAGCTCTTATATAGCCGAGTAGAGATATCATCTCTCGTTTGAGGGCCATTCATCACGCCGTCGTTAGAATTGGGCGGTCTTTGGTAATAATGACTGTATGCTCGTAGGCGGCAGCAAAACTGCCGTCTTGCGTCTTGAGTGTCCAGCCGTCTTGCTTGGTCACGATCCGCCCGAAGCCCACCGCGATATGTGGCTCGATGGTGAGCACTAGCCCTTCTTTAAGGCGTTGCTTGGCCAGTGGACGATAATAGTTCGCCACATTGAAGGGTTCCTCATGCAAAGCGCGTCCAACGCCATGGCCCGGTAATTCGCGGATAACGTGGAAGCCACATTGGCGGATCGTAGTTTCGGCTGCACGGCCAATCTCGTTAATCGGTGTGTTCGCCCTGGCAACGGCAATTGCCTTCTCGCAGGCGGCCTTGGCACAGTCACAGAGGCGCTGATGCAAGGATGTAACGGGTGGTACGGGGACAGTGATTGCGGCATCCCCAAAATAGCCATCGAGTTCTGCCGACACATCAATTTTCACGAGGTCGCCCGCTCGGATGATGCGACTGCCGGGAATGCCATGAGCAGCTTCCTCGTTCACACTGATACAGGTTATACCCGGAAACTTATAGGTGATGACCGGTGCAGAGTGCGCGCCATGCTGTTTGAGCACCTCCCAGCCAATCGTATCAAGTTGCTTGGTTGTCATACCCGGTCGCAGTTGTTCCTGCATGGTTTGCAGGGTCAATTTTACAATTTGGCCGATCTGGAGCAGACCCGCAAGATCGTTTTCGGATTCGACACACATATAGCGTCCTCATGATTAAGCTCGTGTTAGGGTGCTACTATAGCAAGCTCTCGCAAGTTCTTGTGGCTGGCTCGCCTTCGGGTGTACCTGCTGGCTGTCGCTTGGCGACCATTGAGCGCTTACCGAGGGCTACGAATACCATGACCATAATGGCGGCCGCAAGTGTTAGCGGCGTGATGCTTTCGTGTAAGAGCACCACGGCTGCAATGATTGTAAGAAATGGCTGCATGAGTTGGAGTTGACTGACACGTGCTACGCCGCCGAGCGCTAAACCATGATACCAGGCAAAGAATCCCAGAAACTGGCTCACGACAGCTACATAGGCAAAGCCCAACCAGGCGCTTGCAGGACCATGCATTGCGTGGCGAGCTAGTGCTAGACCCACCGGGATAACGAGCACGGGCGCTGCCAGCACGAGTGCCCACGAGATCACCTGCCAGCCACCAAGTTCGCGTGCTAAGCGCCCTCCTTCTTCATAGCCCACCGCCGCCGCACCGACCGCTCCCAGTAATGCAAGATCCGCGACCTGCAACTGACCCGCTCCGTTGCGCAGGGCAAATCCGACAACTGTTAAGCTACCCAATACACTTGCAACCCAAAACCTGCGCGATGGTCGCTCATCACTACGCCATACACTCACCAGTGCAGTCGCCAATGGGATCAAGCCAATGATTACTGCCCCATGGGCAGCCGGAACACGTTGTATAGCCCAGGCTGAGAGCAAAGGAAAGCCAACAATGACACCGCCGGCTATGACGCCCAACCGTACCCACTGCTGCCGCTGCGGCCACGACTGACGCGTGGCCAGCAGTAACGTTCCTGCTAGAATTGCTGCCACTACCGCGCGTCCTAGCCCGACTTCCACCGGATCAAAGGCCGCCACGGCCAGCTTGGTCATCGGTAGCGTGAGACTAAAGGCCAGCACGCCGACGAACCCATACCACAGACCACGATTTTCGCGGCTTCTTGCTTTAGTCGCCTGTTGCATCTATCCCTCATTTATCCTGCTATTGTAGTGCACGCACATGAATCTTCTGTGGGGGAATAATTCCCATTATAACAGAACGTATGCGCTAAAAACATTCGACATCCCCATACCAGCATGGTATAATTAACGCATTCTATAGAGTTAAAAGAGCGTATGCATAGCAACGGAGGCACCGGTGGAAATAGGACTTGTACGACCCGTTAGTATTATTGAAGAGATGCGAACCGCTTATCTCGATTATGCGATGAGCGTGATTGTGTCACGAGCCCTGCCAGACGTACGCGACGGGCTGAAACCGGTGCAGCGCCGCATTATGTACGGCATGTGGGACATGGGCGTTCGCCATAACACGGCACACAAAAAGTGCGCGCGTATTGTCGGTGATGTGCTGGGCAAGATGCATCCCCACGGCGACTCATCAGTTTACGAGGCGCTGGTCCGCATGGCCCAGGAATGGAACATGCGCGAGCCGCTGGTTGATGGTCAAGGAAATTTTGGCTGTTTCACTGGCGACACAAAAATTAAGTTACTAGATGGGACAGAGCGTAGCTTTGCCGAACTAGCACAGCTGCCTCGCGATGAAATCTTCTACGTCTATTCATCAGGCGCAGAAGGGCGTATCGTCGTTGGGGAAGGGCGTCACTCACGCGTAACCCGTCGTGGTGCCCAACTAGTCGAGTTGACCTTTGACGATGGCTCGAAGGTGCGCTGCACACCCGATCATCGCTTCATGCTCCGTACTGGGGAATGGAAAGAGGCACAGCACCTCACCATCGATGACAGTTTGATGGCTGGATATTTCGATACCAAGCCGTTAGACGCTAAGACAAATGATTACCTGCGCGTTTTACAACCGACGACTGGCGAGTATGAGTTTGTACATCGCTTAGCGGACGAGTACAACGAGGCACATAGTCGGAATCGCCCCGTCGAGCGTCCATTTGTACGCCATCATAAGAACTTTAATCGCTTTGATAATCGCCCGACAAACATCGAGCGCATGAATTGGCTGGAACACTTGCATCTGCATATAGACCAGATTCAAGCGCTTTGGCAACAGGATGATTTCCGTGTCGCTCAACGGACAGGAGTACAGCAATATTATGCTAACCATCCTGAGGTAGTTGAGGAACGTCGCCGTCGAATGATTACGCAAAACAGGAGCGTAACGTTCCGTAATGAAAATAGGAAACGTCTTGCTCAATCGCTTCGTGAAAGACATGCTGCTAATCCTGAATTAGCTCGGCAACAAGGCGAAATGTTGCGACAACTTTGGCAAGATCCGGAATATCGTGCCAAGTATGCTCCTGATCATCACCGCAAGATGGCACAGAAGCTGTGGGCAGAGCCTGCCGTGCGTGAGCAGCATCGAGCAAAGATTGCACAGCAATGGCAAGATCCCGCATTCCGTGCAGCCCATCTAGAGGGCAGGAAGCATGACTATGCACGGCGCGTAGCAGAGAACCCACGGATCATGACCGAGCTGGCTCAGAAGTCAGCAGTTTCTCTAAAGCAAAAATGGAGTGACGGTGACTACAGCCGTCAAGTCATGCGCACCAAGATTGCGGGCTATGTTGCACGCTTGCTGGCAGAGTTTGATCGAGCAAACATTACGGCTGCAGTGTATGATGCGCGCCGAAATGCTAACTGGATTCCTAATAGCCAGAAGGCTCTAACATACTTCGCTAGCTTCGATGAGCTGTTAGATGTAGCTGCGGTACATAACCATCGTGTGGTGGATGTACAGTGGCTTGACGAACGTGTCGATGTATATGATATCACTGTCGATGAGCATCATAATTTCATGCTTGCGAACGGGTGTATCGTTCATAATAGCATCGATGGGGACGCTGCGGCGGCTTATAGATATACTGAAGCGCGTTTATCGGCTATTGCTGAAGAATTACTCTTCGATATTGAAAAGAATACCGTTGATTTTGTACCGAACTTCGACGGTTCGTACATGCAACCATCGGTCATGCCGGCGAAAATCCCTAATCTGTTACTGAATGGCGCTGCCGGTATCGCCGTTGGTATGGCGACCAATATTCCGCCGCATAACCTCAACGAGCTGTGCGACGGTATTACCTTGCTGATCGATAAGCCCGAGGCGACCGTCGAAGAGTTGATGGCGCTTATTCCGGGACCTGACTTCCCAACCGGCGGTACGATCCTCGGTAATGAAGGCATTGTTAGCGGCTACTCGACAGGCAGAGGCCATATCATTATTCGGGCGAAGGCACATATTGAAGAGGCTGCACGTGGTGCCTTTCATATTGTGCTCACCGAGTTGCCATACCAAGTGAACAAGGCACGGCTGCAAGAGCGTATCGCGGAACTCGTCAAGGAAAAGAAGATCGACGGCATCCGCGACGTGCGCGACGAGTCGGACCGCACCGGCATTCGTCTAGTTGTGATTTTGAAGCAGGATGCCCAGCCCAGAAAGGTGCTCAATCAACTCTTCAAGTTCACCTCGATGCAGGTCACGTTCGGCGTCAACATGCTGGCGCTGGTCGATGGCAACCATCCGCGCGTGCTGACGTTGAAGCAGGCCTTGAAGCACTATATCGAATACCGTGAAACGGTGATTCGGCGCCGGACCGAGTTTGAACTGGCCCGCGCGCGTGCGCGTGCGCATATCCTCGAGGGCTTGAAGATCGCCATCGATAACCTTGATGAGATTATTCGGACGATTCGCGAGTCAAAGACGCGTGAAGCGGCGCGCAACAATCTTCAAGTTGGCTTTCAGTTGAGTGAGCTCCAGGCCAATGCGATCCTGGAAATGCAACTCGGCCGCTTGGCCAGCATGGAGCGCCAACGGATCGAAGATGAGTACCGTGAGGTCACCAAGCTGATCGGTGAGCTCGAAGCGATCCTGGAAAGCAAACAACGGGTCATGGGTATTATCAAGCAGGACATGATCTATCTCAAAGAAAAGTACGGCAGCGTGCGTCGCACCCGTATTGCCGCCGAGGCGACCGGCGACATTTCGGCCGAAGATTTGATCCCTGATATTCAGGTGTTGGTCACCGTTACCGACCGCGGCTATATCAAGCGGCTGCCGGCCGATACCTATCGACCGCAGCTCCGCGGCGGTAAAGGCATCAAAGGTATGTCCACGCGCGACACCGATGTGGTCGAGCATATGGTGACTTGTCGTTCGCTGGACGATCTGCTGTTCTTTACTGATCGTGGCAAGGTCTACCAGCTGAAAGCACACGAGGTGCCGGATGCGTCGCGGACGGCCAAGGGCTTGCCGCTTGTTAACCTGATCTCACTCGAACCCGGCGAGCAAATTACCTCGATCCTGAACGTTCCCGACTTTGCTCAGGGCGAATTCCTGGTAATGGCGACAGTCAAGGGCAAGATCAAGCGGACGATCTTGAGCGAATATAGCTCAGTCCGATCGAATGGCTTGATCGCAATTGGCTTAGAGCCGGGCGACGAACTGCGCTGGGTGCGCGCCAGCAAAGGCGACGAGGATATTTTGCTAACATCCTGCATGGGCCAAACGATTCGCTTCGAGCAATCGGAAGTGCGGGCCATGGGCCGGCCGGCCAGTGGTGTGCAAGGGATGAATATCCGCGAAGACGATCGCCTGGTCAGTATGGACCTGGTCGAAGACGACAGCGCGCTGTTGGTAGTAACGACCCATGGCTTCGGCAAACGCACGGCGCTGAATGACTATCCGGTCAAAGGCCGCGCGGGCATGGGTGTGATCACGATCAAGCTGCGCGAGCGCGATCAGATCGCGGCGGCTCAGGTGGTGAAGCCGACAGATGTGCTGACACTGATATCGAAACAGGGGATTGTGCTTAAGACCCACATATCATCCATCTCACAGCTTGGTCGCTTGACGCAAGGTGTGACCATCATGCACCTGGGTCCCAAGGATGCCGTTGCAACATTTTCGGTTGAGCCGCCCCAGGACGATGAACCGAGCTCGGCCGTGATGTCGGCGGTTGAAGCCTTTGTACCGTTGGTGCCTGCGATAGACGGCAACCATGCGACCAATGGCACTAACGGTACAAACGGAGCGAACCAACAGCGCCTGTTGTAAGCATAACCGGTTGTTCCTGCTTCCTTTTGGTATACTTCCATCTAACGACGATTGACGTTACGGGAGTTGGAGTTACACATGGAGCAGGAACAACCGAAAGAATTGGTTATGTATGGGCGCAGTTGGCCGTGCCCGGATCAGATGCGTGCCGAACGCTTTCTTCAGGCCAACAAGATTGCCTATCGCAAGGTGCTGATTGACCAAGATCCATCGGCAGGTGAACTGGTTGAGCACTATGTGGGACACCGCAGTGTACCCACGATGGTGGTGGCGCTCGCCGGTTCAGACCAGCCCGTCGCCGAGCCGGCACCGATTCCCGCCGGGCGATCGACACGTTCGTTTGATCGCGGCACGCTCATTACCGAGCCAAGCGACGAAGCGATGCGTACCTTTTTGCGCAAGAACGGTTTGTTCGAATAGGCAAGCAGCACCTTTACCGGTGTAGCACACCAGCCCCGCTCCCTCCACCGTTGGTGGCTAGGAGCGGGGTTTTTGTTATGCTTGGAGTTGAGCAGCGAGGCGCTGGGCAACGAAAGGTGCGCCCCAGCGGGCAGCATCAACTAAGAGGGCGTTTGCACCCGCAGCAAGGTAACCTTGAGCCGTAGTAAGGTCGCTGATACCTCCCTGAGCGACTAATGGTACTTCAACGACCGAGCGAACCAGCGCAAGTTGATGCAGCACGAGTGGCACGACTGCCGGCCCATAAAGCTCCCCCGCCAGCACGCGCTCGCCTTGCAGCGCACTGCCTTGCGGGGCGGCCGCGATACACAGGGCATCCGCGCCTGCTGCCACGACCTCTTGCGCCAGTGGAGCAGCCTCAGAGACGAGCGGCAGAGTAACCAGCAATGGCAGCAGTGTGCGCGTGCGGATTGCCTGGACGACGCGGGCAATAGCTGGCACGTCGATCTCCAGCACCAGCCCGGCTAACCCTTCTACACCTTCCAGCCGCGACACTATCTCCAGCAATTCGTCGCCATTACCCACCACGCTCGCCCATACCGGCACATGCGAACGGCTCCAACGCCGGGCATCGTCACGTAGGAGGGTCCGCACACTGACCGTTGGGCGATGACTAAAAAGTAAGCCTGCCGGCGTGGCCGCCCATTGTGGCGGCGGGAGATGACGCGTGTGGGCCGTTGCGGTGCGCGTCAGGACCGCCCCAACCTGTGATACATCCAGCTCGCGCAGCGCACAGCCAGCAGCAACGAGCACCGGCGAACGGAGCGACACACTATATGGGTTATGAGGAGCGAGATCAATCATGTTCGTTTCAGCGTGTAAGCGCGTATTATCCCCCAAGATATCCACAAAACTGTGGACAACGTGGGATTATGGGGGATAATGTGGGAAATGTGTGGGATAGTGCTGGGCCTGTGGGGTATGAGCTATCACCTGTGCCAAGGCTTCATCCGCCTGCTCAAGCTGATTATCGAACAACAACACAGGCATGGCTGTACCCCGTCTACTCGTCAGGTAAATCGTACAGGCCCAGCGTGGCTGACGACCGAATTGCGGCAACCCCATCCGCTGTACTTTGGCGATTGTCGACCACAGTATGTGACGACGCTGCAGCGGCGCGTCGATATCAATGGCATCCGGCGTGATGCGGAGCCGGAAACGTAGCCGCCCCAGCTGCGCCCGCAATGTAAAGAGTAGGATGATCACCAGCAGAGGACCAAAAACCTTACTCCAACCACCAAGCCGTGCCCAATTTGTGATGAGTGCCCATAGCAACAGCAATAGTGCCAACAGTGCTAGGACCAGCATGCCGGTCGCCTGCCGGCGTGCTGCGACACCATAGCGGTAGTCGTCCCGTATCACGCGCGTACGTCCATTGACGGCGATGAAGGGCGTGACAATGGCCGGCCTGTCACCACCGCTAGATGCTGGTCAAGCCAACTCAGAATCGCAGCGATGATCGCTGCTCCTTCTGGGCCGGTCACCAGCATATGATCAGAATCCCACCAGCGTAACTCTTTGTCGGTGCTCCCCAGGCGGTTGTAGAACTTGACCGAATAGCTCGACGGAATCGTCCGGTCGCTGCGTCCATGCATAAGCAACGTCGGTTGTGTAATCTGCTTGCCGAGCCGGTTAGCGCGCCGAGCCAGCCGGTAGAACTGGTCGATGGCAGCGGTCGACAAACGAACTTGACGGCGCAGCATAGCCTGTACAGCTGGATCATCAAAGTTTGTACCGGCCGGTGCTCCTGCCGCCAACTGAGCACGAACCTGCGGATTCTGGAAATCGGCTTCGGCAAATGGATAGAACCACGGCCTGACGTACTTCAAGACCCGCAAGAGCGGCAACTGCACATGATCGATCCAGTGACGCCCTAGTCCCAAGGCCGGTGCTAGCAAAATCAGCAGATCGGCCGGTTGCCGCGCCATCTCCATCAGGCTGAGCGCACCGCCCATCGAAAAACCGATCAGCACCACGATGCGGCAGCGCTTACGTAGATCAAACAACTGCTCATGGACCGCTGCCAACCAGTCTTGCCAGCGATATTTGCCGAGCTCGGCATTATGGTTGCCATGACCTGGCAGCAAAGGCAACGCTACACTATAGCCACATGTTGCCAGCTGGTTTGCTAAAGGACGCAGGTCGGCCGGATTGCCGGTAAAGCCATGCACCAGCAAACAGCCAATTTCATTACCGGCAACAAAGAACGGTTCTTGATCCACGCACTGCCTTCCTTGGTATCATCATGCCAGAATCGTAGCATACAAAAGTGCTTTGGATTCGAGCAATTAATGCGCGGATCAAGTCAGCAAGCCCTGCACCAGATGGCGCGTCGACGTTCCTACCGACGTAACCCTTGACGGTCAGGCGTTGACGGTGTTAGAATCCATGTGCGATAGTCTCATCATCGGTATGGAGGGTATCTGCACAGAAAGGTGGCAGTATGATTCGAGTAACTGTTGATAGTATTCGTGTGAGTTTGCTCACGCAACAGCGCATCGTGCTGCTGCGCGATAGTGATAACCGACGCTATCTGCCGATCTACATTGATCCTTTCCTGGCCGAAGCAATTGCTCGTTCCATGCAAGGCGAAGCGCCACCGCGTCCCATGACTCACGATCTGCTCAAAAACATTATTATGGAAATGGGTGGATCAGTTGAACATGTGCTGATATCGCAATTGCAGGAAGGCACTTATTACGCCTTGCTGACAATCAACACGCGCAACGGACCGCGTGAGATCGATGCGCGCTCAAGCGATGCGATTGCGCTGGCACTACGCGCGGATGTGCCGATCTATGTTGCCGAAGCGGTCCTGGACCAGGGCGGCCAGGCGATGGATGAGGAAGAGGAGGCGGAGGAGGAAGAAACTCCCCTGCTGCCGGCTCCCCGCCGTCCGGAACGTACAGAAACAGAGCGACGCCCCACCACAACCGCCCGCGAAGAAACCGAAGAGCGCGACGTCAACGAGGAAAGTTTATCGGTCTTCCGCGATTTTATTAATAGTCTCGAAAAGCCAAAGCCGCCCGATGAAAGCTCATAAACCTGACGGATAACTTGAAGCATAGCGGCTATCAGGAGAGCTGGTGGCTGCTATTTATTTAAGCGTTTTGTCAAATACAGTCAACAAATATCGGGCAACATGTGGATAACCACGATGCTGTTGTGGATAAACCCCACGTTATGGGGATAACCACGGAGGGTTGTGGTACGTAGCTTGGGGATACGTGACCGATAGTTGGGGGTATGTCGGTCGTTATTTTCAACGAATAAGCACGGATGGGGATAGTGGGGATGGCTATCCCCAAAGTAGGACGGGCCATATACATCTCTGCTATCAGCTAGAACGTAGTTACCAACGTATCCACATTCCCTACTACTATTACTAACCTTAATAAAGAAGGAAATGAATAAGATGTGGAAAGTTAAAGCCATTGGTCCGGCGGTTGCTATAGGGCAGGCCGTGGATACAGGAGAATTCTATGCAAACAACTGATCAATCGGGAACCCAAGGGTTTCCACTTAATCCATTACAGACCGTGCTGACAACCTCGCTAGCTCAGGAAGCACATGCACTAGTACGACAGCTGGGCAGTGTGCTTGCACTCCGGCCGAGTGACCACGTTCTGTTGATCCCTGGTGATGTGGGTATGACCGGTTTGACGTTAGTGCAAAGCTTTGGTTGCCATGTTACGATGTTGACCAATACCGATTTCGCGGTGGAGCCTAATGATGACCGGCTGGTAATCGAGCGCGGCATGCTTTCGGCATTGCCTTTCGCCACCGCTTCGTTTGACGCAGTGATCGTCGCTAGCCCCGTCACGACCCACCTCTTGCAAACTGCGCGCGAACTGGCGCGGGTGTTACGCTATGCCGGTCGTTTAGGCATGGTTGCGCTCTCGCCGTATCGTGACCAACTCGCCGCTGATGCGAGTGCCGCACAAGCTCCTGTGTTGATGCAAACGCGGCCGGCTGCGGTCTACCGAGCCATATTGGGCGAAGCCGGGTTCACCGCTTTTCTGACCGAAGATCGACGCCGCGCGGTCCGGCAATCAGCCGCGACGGTATACCGCGAGCACATGCTACGGAGTGAGCCAGAAGATACCGCACTCAGCCTGTTGGCGAGCGGTGGGTTAAACGTTACGTTGATTACGGCAGAGAAGGCGCTCTAGCACACGGGCACTTGGTGCACGCGTTGCGCCCCCTAGGAAGCTGCGGTATACTACGGACTGCTGTTGGTCTGGATCAATTGGGTCTTACGCGGCGTACACTTGCTAACCCCGCCAGGGCCGGAAGGCAGCAACGGTACGTGAGTCACTGTGGGTGTCGTAAGGTTGCCTAATCGATTCAGGCCTCAGCTTTTGCCCTCATTTGTCTCGGTTATGCAACATTGCTCCACGCTTGCGCGTCATAGGGACCACACAAGACGCAAACGCTAAAGGAGGGCAAGTATGCATACGCAACTCATGCGGTCAAGCAACGAGAAACTGATTGGTGGAGTATGTGGCGGCCTAGGTAACTACTTTGGGATCGATCCGGTACTGGTTCGGCTTGGCTTTGTCTTAATGACCTTCGCTACCGGCATCGGTGTGATTTTATATGTCGCTTTGTGGCTGGCAATGCCGCAGGATGGTGTACCGTCGATGGTCAATCAGGCCTTCACTAGTGCCCAGCAGCTTGGTCAGCAGGTCAGCCAGTCGGTAACCGCCAACACGTCCACACAGCCCCGCTTCGACCCGCAGACCGGTCAGCCCCTGGTCCAGGCGGTGTCAACCATCGGTCGTAACCAAAAGCTTGGCGTCATCCTGCTAGGACTGGGCGCAGTCATGCTGGCCAGCTTCGTCCATTTGAGCGGTCCGGTGATGGCATTGATGCTGGTGGCAACCGGTGTTTACCTCTTGCGCAAGAACTAACTCGCTGACTTATACAATAGTGTGGTCTGCTCATGGCTGTGAGCAGACCACACGTGCATTTTACTGGTACCGGCACAATTATCACTGAGAGTGCAGGCGACTACGGCACAATCTTGAAATACACAATAGATTGCTGCTGGCTTGCCTTCCCCATGAAGACAAAATACCACAGGCCTTTGGGCTTGGTACTTAGCTGGGTCGTATCGTAAGGAATGCTATTTACGGCACCGTTCGAGCCGCTTCGTACAGTTGCCACCGAACGAGCAGCAGTGCCGGTCGGATCGGTAAGCCAGTAGGCGACCGCTTCACCCGGCGCAAAGCCAAAGATATCCATCGTGATCTGTGTTCCTGCCTTAAAACACGCACTCGGGGCAATGCGCGCGTTCACGGGGACAGGTACGCCGCTGCAGGGATTGGGTGTTGGCGTTGGTGCTGGTGTTGGTGCCGGTGCTGGCGGTGTGAAAGTCTGCAGGCGTTCCTTGCCCAGAAAACCAAGCAGCACGACATTACCTGCTTCGGGGTGCAGCTCAAAGCGTGCGCGCTCAAACCACTGCGTCAAGACCCTATCGCCGTTAGCATTGGTTTCTAGCTGTGGTTCCGAGATCGGATAGCCGAAGAGCGCCAAGCTTTCCCGTTCACTGATACCCGCATCGCCTAAATCCAGTCCGTAGCCCCGCCAGTAATCCCAAAACGTGCCGTCGATTGCATGCCCCGTCTGAGCGAAGTAGTGTGGCTTTGAGGGATCGCCCTTGGGCAAGCTTGGCCAATCGCGACCTTGCGCCTTAAGCACCTCAGCACCGAGCCGGCCGAGTAATACGTCATAGGGCGCTGCCAGTTCGGGATGTTGCTCTAAGCGATTGCGCTCAAACCATTGCGTCTGATAGCTTTTTTGCGTATCCGGGTTGACCTCATCATGCTGTGCAGTAATCGGATAACCAAAGACCGGCAGACCGCCATTGCCATTCCAGAAGCTATTGAACCGGCCATCGATGCAGTTGGTAATGCCGGGCACGGCGGTGAAGCACTGCGGAGCTGCAAGGAGGCTGGCGGCCGGTGACATAGCTAGGAGCGCGAACAGAGCAACGATGACGACCGAGAGGCGACGATGCATAGCGAATCCTTTCTTTCCTTGCTTAATCTTCGATAATCTGCGGCATGCGTTCGATCCGCGGGTCCGTGAAAATATCGAACGGGTCGCGGCTGGTGCTAGAGAACTCCGAGACAATCGCTCCCTCGTCGCCCGCCTGGAACCAATGTAATGTGTTTGGCGGGATCGTATATTGGTCGCCTGGTCCTAGCGCGATTTCGTGGCAGACGGCGTAGTATGCTTCACTTCCCGCTGGGATCTTTGCCTGCGGCTGAGATACCGGCGTACCTTCGACATATAACCAGACCTGGCCCCAGCGACAGCGGAACGTTTCCATCTTGCCCGGGTCGTTCCCGAACGGCGGATGGCGGTGCTCGGGACACGTTTGCCGCGGGAACAACACCAATTCCTTCGCGCAATAGCGGTCGGTATTTACATAGGTCACCAACTCTAATCCGCTCCGTTCTAATTCGCCTAAGCCGAATTCCGCAATCTCAATGGCCGCCTGTTCATCCTGGGTTAGGACGATCCCAACGTGGGCAAACATTGCAGTAGCACGCGCCTGCGCTTCTCGCATCTGGCTTCTGGTTAGCATAACGGTATTCTCCTCCCTAGACGAAGATCTTATTTGGAGTTGGTCGTACCGTTGACCCCACTACCTGTGTAGGTCAGCCGGTACAGCCGACCCACATGGGTACCAGGATCATCATCGGCAATAATGAGGCCGCCCGAGTTATCAATGACGAGCCCCGCCGGGCGACCCCACCATTTGTCGCCGACCAGCCAGCCGCGCACCAGATCTTCTTGCCCAACGGGTTGTCCATCCTTAAAGCGGATTCGAATAACGTTATAGCCCTCCGGTGTACTACGCTCGCTCGAGCCGTGAAGCGTTACGAGCGCATCATCTTGATAAGCCGGTGGGAACGCCGTGGCATTATAAAAGATCATACCGAGCGGCGCGATGTGGGCGTCCATCGTATAAGCCGGCGGCAGCGTGTTGGCACACTTCGCCGGATCGTTGAACTCGGGGTTGGGTACCCGGTTGCCGTAGCAGTAGGGCCAACCGTAGTTGCCACCCTGCACAATGTGATTCAACTCTTCGGGCGGGATATTGTCGCCCAGTTTATTACGACCATTGTCGACGCCCCAAAGCTCATTGGTACCGGGCCGGAAGGCGATACCGACCGAATTGCGCAGACCGCTCGCGAAGACCTCTCCGCCGCTGCCATCAAGGTTGAAGCGCATCACGGTTGCACGCCGTGGATCGTCTTCGACACATACGTCGCAGGATGAGCCGATCGAGATATAGAGCTTGTTATCCGCTCCGAGCGCCAGTGTGCGCGTTTGGTGGCCATAGAGTGGATCGCGACCGGTCGGCAGATCGATCAGCTTGGTGTACAGCGCGGGCTGACCGTCGAAATGAAAGCTGCTCATAGCGACGCGCACCACTTGATCTTCAGCCGCGATATAGACCTGATCCCCCACGACCAGGATGCTATGGGGATTAGTCAGTCCCTGGACAAAGACGAGCGGCGCATGCCAGTCGATCTGTTGTTGCGTTCCGGGGTGGTAGAGCAGTACGCGTCCCGTACCCATCTCCGCGACTAACACGTTGCCCATGCCATCGACCGCCATCAGCCGCGGCCGGTTTAGCCCCTCGGTCAGAAGTTGGATATCGAAGCCTTGAGGTACTTCGAGCGAATGCCCATTGCTTAGTGCCTTGCTCACATAGATCGTCGCGCCGCCGTTCGGGTGTTGTGGGTCGTAGGCTTCGGCTCCGAGCCGGCCCAGCAGGACTTTGAACGGATCGGCGTTTTGGGGATGGTACTCGAAACGCGCCCGCTCAAACCATTGTGTGAGCACCGTGTCGCCTGAAGAGTTTGTCTCACTTTTCACGCCGGTCAGCGGGTAGCCCCAGAGGGCTAAGGACCGGCCGTAGCTATCTAATCTGCCGTCGTTCAGGCCGTGACTCTGCCAATATTGGAGAAATGGACCACATACATCGCGATTCGTGGCGTCAAAGTGCTGGCAACTACCACCCAGCGGGTTGCCGGACGGGTACTCGCTTGCGGGTGGCTCGTTGTGCCAGTTGCGGCCCTGGCGCCTCAATAGGTCATCACCTAGACGCCCGAGCAGCACCATATAGGGTGGCTGATTTTCGGGGTGTAGTTCTAGGCGCTGGCGCTCGAAGTGTTGGAGATCAAAGCGGCCCTGCAGCGTCTGTTCACTTCGTTGGTCGCTCAGAGGTAGGCCAAAAACCGGCAAGCCGCCATTCGTATTCCAAAAATCGAGCAGCGCACCATAGACCGTTTGTCCGGTTTCGGGAAAGACGCGGCTACCGGCTGCGCTGGCCGAACGCATTGTGCTTGCCAGCAGCACCACCAATAAAAGGATCAATAAGCGTCGCATTTTGGTTTCCTTTTAGACGATAGCTGTCACCGTTATGTCATAATCTGTTTGTTTGGTGATATTCCATGCCATCATCAATGTCTCACAACAGCATTACAGGATGGTCATCTCGTGCGGTGTACTATGCATTACGAAAGAGAGCAAGCTCGTTTTCTTCAAAAGGAGCATATCAAATGTTTGCTATAACGAAACAACACCCTCGTCACTGGCTACCGGTTGCCGGGCTGGTCCTGGGAGTTGTACTGACCGGCTGCGGTGCGGCGACCAACGTGTCGCGAGCAACGGTCATCTCGGAAACTGCTGCCGCGACTGCCTCGGGTACAACGGCGACTACCGTTGAAGCTGCGACCTCCGGCGCAAGCCAAGCGACCCAGACCATCGCAACGCTCACCACGACGTCGCCCGGGACCGCCGCACAATCCGACCCCGATCCTGCCGGCGCGGTGGACAAAGTGTTAAGCTATTACGCCGCTATCAACCAGCGCGATTATGAACAAGCGTATCATGCGTGGGCCGACGGTGGCGCGGCCAGCAAGCAAAGCCTGGAACAGTTCAAGCAAGGCTTCGCCAAAACCGTTCAGGTGAATGTCCAGGCTGCAACGCCCATTCGGCAATCGAACAACGCTGTTGATGTCCCGCTCACCTTCCAAGCGGTTGTGAATGAGCCCGCCGACGCGACCCATGATCAGAAAGTGCAACAGTTTAGTGGCACCTATTCGCTGCGGCCCACGGGCACGACTTGGCAAATCACGAGTGCTCGCATTATCGCGGCGAGTGGCGATGTTAAATTGCCCGTTGGTAGCCCAGATCCCGCCCAATTCGTGCGTGACTACTACGACGCGCTCAACCGGCGTGAATTTGCGCGAGCCTATACGTACTGGGGCAATGTTGGCACCATGAGTAAGCAGACCTTCACGCAATTCCAGCAGGGGTTTGCCGCAACCGACCACGTTGTAATTGACCTGGGTACACCACAGGGTGGCGGTGCCGCCGGCTCGACCTTCATTGATGTGCCAGTCGTTATTGTTGCCACAAACAGCAAGCAAACCAAGCAAACCAAGCAAACCTTTTGTGGTACCTATACCCTGCGCCACCTCAATGTTCCCCCGTTCGACCAGTTCGGCTTGCATATTGAGCAGGCCAAAATCGTCCCAACCAGCAATGTCGATCCCGGCAGCGCCCAAGCGAAGCAATTGCTCAACGGTGGCTGCAAGTAAACATCTTCACTGCTTCATAACAATAGCATGGGGGGCGTCACATTGTGTGAAACGCCCCTCGTGCACGGCTTATAGCTCTATCAGATTTGGAAGACAATTCCCGAGCACCGCATACGGCTGCCATGCCGTCAATGACTGTGCTGTGCGGTGTTCAAAATTGCTATACTTGCTCCATGATCATCCATTTCATCTGTACCGGCAATGTCTACAGAAGCCGTCTCGCCGAGACGTACCTTCGCTCGCTAAAATTACCCGCATTTGGAACATTTTCAAGCGGTATCGGAGCCATGCGTAACCTGAGTGGCCCAATCAGCTGGTACGCGCAGCGTATTATTCAAAATGAAAGACTGGTTGATTTCGCATCGTTACGTTGGCAACAGACCACCCAAGAATTACTAGAAAAAGCTGACCTGACTATATTTATGCAATCTGTTCATCATCAATACTGTAAAGAAGCATTTGATTTGCGTAGCAGGCAGTATGAGGTATGGAGTATTCCTGATTTAGATGAATTCGACTTCTCCTCTGCTCACAGTAATGATGATCTTGAGATAGCTAAAATCCGTGCAACAGAAAATACATATATCAAAATAAAAGCTGAAATCCATGAGTTTATCAACAAGTGCCCCACGTGGGCTTCGCCGCCGCTATCATGAGTCCTTGCGGCTCCTTACATCTTTTCGTTACAATGCCGCTAGGAGATAGTATGCCAACTCACATACCCTTTAGTCCCGGCTGGTTCAGCGTAGCAGTGCAGGCTTTGGTAGTCATTGCCGCAACCGGTGAGGCTTGCCCCAGCACGACAATTGCCGAAGGCGTTGATGCGCACGCCGTTTTTTTGCGCCGCGTACTTGCCCAACTAGGCCGCGCTACCATTGTTGAGGCGCGCGAAGGGCGCGGCGGTGGCTACCGCTTGATCCGCTCCCCGGATCAAATCACGCTTGCCGAGATTTTCCAGGCGGTGAACTGCGTAGACCAACCGGATGAGCTTGCGACCAATTCTTGTTTGCAGACCAAGGTAATGACCGTCCTTGACGAAGTGGGAGCCGAGGCCGAAGCGCGTGTGCTCGAGGTCCTGCAACACTATACGCTCGCCAACATAATTGAGCGAACTGCGCTCGCTCAGCAGACCATTTGACACTCACACATTTCTGAGATAAACTGCAACCAAGTAAAATACAGTATCAACGCGCTAGTTGCAGAAATGTCGCTAACGCAGGAATGTAATCATGTTGAATAAATCGGCCGAAACGAGCCATCCTATCCACCCGCTTCTCCGCGACCGCTGGAGCCCGCGTGCCTATGCACAAGCTCCCGTACCCGGAACCCAGATCTTGAGCTTGCTAGAGGCAGCCCGTTGGTCACCCTCAGGCGGCAACGGCCAGCCCTGGAGTTTTATTGTTATCCCTCGTGCCGATGAAGAGGACTTTGCTCGTGCCGTCAGTTGTCTCATGGAGGGCAACGTGATCTGGGCACAGCAGGCTCCACTGCTGATCATCGCTGTGGCTCAAACGATGCGAGAGGGCGGGGTGCCAAATACAGTAGCGCTCTATGATTTGGGTCAGGCAGTCGCTCACCTAAGTGTACAGGCTGCTGCCCTGAATTTGTGGGTTCACCAAATGGGTGGGTTCTCGCAGGAGAAAGCGCGGGCCGCATTTGAAATACCCGAGGGTTTCGCTCCCGTTACCTTTATCGCGATTGGCGAGCAGGGCGAACTCGAAGCACTGCCGCCAGCACTACGCGAGCGCGAAGCTGCACCTCGCAGCCGTAAGCCGCTTGATACGTTCGTCTTCGGTGCAAAGTGGGGCGACGCCTCTCCCTTGCTGGAGTCGGCGATATAACGCTACCGGCCATGATGAGCAGGAATCTTCATGCATATCAGTACCCTGAACTGGCAACAGGTCGAGGCTTACCTCACCCGCGATGACCGTGCCGTCGTGCCCTTAGGCTGCACCGAGCAGCATGCCTATCTCAGCCTTTCTACAGATAGCATCTTAGCCGAGCGGGTCGCCGTTGAGGCGGCCGAGCCGCTCGGGGTGCCAGTCTTTCCGGTACTGGCCTATGGCATCACTCCCAGCTTCCGGGCCTACCCCGGCACCACAACGCTCCGGGTAACGACCTACCTACAGATTATCCGCGATTTGCTTGATAGCCTGCACGAGCAAGGCTTCCAGCGGATCGTCTTCGTTAACGGCCACGGCGGCAATACTCCTGCCCAGGCTCAGGTCGAGGAGTGGCTGGCCGGCCATCCCGGTGCGCATATTCGCTGGCATAACTGGTGGAACGCGCCGCAGGTCTGGGCCAAGGTGCAGGCGACCGATCCCCTGGCCTCGCATGCCTCCTGGATGGAGAATTTTCCCTGGACGCGACTTGCCGGCGTCACAATGCCAGTTGATGCGAAACCGCTGGTCGATTTTGCGCGGCTGCGGCAATCAGGTCCGGCAGCCATGCGCGCTGGCCTGGGCGATGGTAATTTCGGCGGCCGCTACCAGCGCGACGATGCGGAAATGCAGGCGATCTGGCAAGTTGCCGTAGCCGAGACACGCGACATCATCTCGGGGCCGTGGTCGGATAGCTAACGGCCCGTCATTTATCATTCGTGGTAGCCGCGCTCAGCTTGCTAAAAAGTTCTTGAGCAGTTGCTTACCATGATCCGTGGTATACGACTCAGGATGGAACTGCACGCCCTCGATTGGCAGGCTGCGGTGGCGTAACCCCATAATCAAGCCGTCGTCGCTCCACGCTGTAACTTCTAGACAGCTCGGCAGACTTGACCGCTCCACGATCAGTGAGTGGTAGCGCGTTGCCGCGAAGGGCGAGGGCAGATCAGCAAACACACCTTGGCCCCTATGGTGAATGTCCGAAAGTTTGCCATGCATCGGCTCGGGTGCGCGAATCACCCTTCCACCAAAGGCGGCCCCAAGCGCCTGATGGCCAAGGCACACCCCCAGGATTGGGATCTCGACGCCTAGTTCGCGAATCAATGGTAGGGAGATGCCGGCCTCGGTCGGCGTGGCCGGTCCCGGCGAAATAACGATCTTGTCGGGTGCAAGGTCACGAATTGCTTCAACCTCGATCTCATCATTCCGATGGACCTCCACCTCCGCTCCAAGCTCGCACAGATATTGGTACAGGTTATAGGTAAACGAGTCGTAGTTATCAAGTAGCAAAATATGCATAGCAAGCCTCCAAACTAATGTTCCCCCAGCGTCTCGGCGACTTCTATAGCGCGTAGTAGGGCCCGCGCTTTATTTTGGGTCTCGTGCCACTCGTTGTCGGCCTCGCTATCGTAGACGATACCGCCCCCTGCCTGAACTGATGCCACACCGTCGCGCAAAAAGATCGTGCGTATTGTGATCGCTGTATCCAGTGTGCCATCGAAGCCGAGGTAGCCGACACAGCCGGCATACGGCCCGCGCTCGTCATGCTCCAATTCGGCGATGATTTCCATTGCCCGAATCTTCGGCGCTCCGCTAACGGTACCGGCCGGGAAGCAGGCGCGCAGCGCGTCCAACGGGTGCAAGTCAGGACGCAGCCGGCCCGTGACTCGTGACACCAGATGCATGACATGTGAGTAGCGTTCAATAGTCATAAAGCGCGGGACCTGCACACTGCCGGCCACACTGACCCGTCCAACATCGTTGCGTCCCAGGTCAACCAGCATCAAATGCTCGGCCCGCTCTTTTTCGTCGGCCAGCAGATCCTTGGCGAAGGCCGCGTCCTGAGCCTCGTCAACACCCCGGCGCCGTGTGCCGGCAATGGGATGCGTTTCGACTACGCCGCCCTCCACCCGCAACAGCATCTCGGGCGAGGCGCCAATGATATCGCCGGCGAAGCCGCGCAGCAGGTACATATAGGGCGAGGGGTTGATCGCGCGTAGCGCACGATAGATCGTCCAGCTATCGGCGTGGGTCGGTCGCTCGAAGCGCTGCGAGGGCACAAACTGAAAAATATCGCCGGCCTTGATATACTCTTTGCCCCGCTCTACCGCCCCGTGGTACTCCTCCCGCGTCAAGTTCGACTGCTCGAACATCGGCAAGTGCTGGGGATCGGCTGCCGGTAGTTCGACGACCGCCCTGGTTGTGGCCAGCGGCGACGATAAGCGTTGTTGCATGCCATTGACCGTCGCCATCGCTGCGGCATATGCATCTTGAAGATCGGGCGCATCCAGACGGACATGGGCGATCAGCAGCAAGCTATGCCGTAGGTGATCGAACGCCGCCAGCGCATCGAAGCGCGCCCACACGCCGTCGGGCAGATCGCCATACGGTTTGTGTGGCGCTCGTGGTAGTCGTTCGAAAGCGGTTACCGCTTCGTAGCCCAGCCAGCCGATGGCTCCTCCTGTGAGTCGCGGCAGCCGTAGACCGGGCGGCTGAATATATGGGCCATCCGTGGCTGCCAGGGCGCGAATTGGTGCCAATGGGTCGCCATCCCGCGTTCGCAGGTGGACAATCGCGCTGGGCTGCAGTCCAATAAACGAGTAGCGCCCCAGCCGTTCGCCACCCTCGACACTTTCGAGTAAACACGCTGGCCCGTTATAGCCGGTCGTCAGCAGTTCAAAGGCCGACACCGGTGTCAGACTATCCGCCAACAGCTCGCGCACGACCGGTACGACGCCTTGTTTGTGTGTCTCCGCTAACGCTTTCAATTGCGGCAAAGAAGGTTGCAGCATACCTCGCCTCCTATTTAAAGAACGTTAATCCCATCGCATCCTTCATCCGGCGCAGTGTTTCCTGCGCCTCTCCGCGCGCCTTGTCGCTGCCCGCGACCAAAATCTCCTGTACGAGCTTCGGATTACGTTCGTACTCGGCCCGGCGCTCGCGGATCGGCTCAAGAAACGCGTTGATCGCCACGGCCAGCTTCTTTTTGACTTCTACATCACCGACCTTGCCGGTGAGGTAGCGCTCCTTGAGATCATTGACCTCAGCCGTATTTGGGTTAAAGGCATCATGGTAGATAAAGACGGGGTTGCCTTCGACCCGGCCCGGCACATCGGCGCGCACACGGTTGGGATCCGTGAACATGCCACGCACCTTTTGCTCGACCGTTTTGGCGTCGTCCGACAAAAAAATGCCGTTATTCAACGACTTCGACATCTTGGCCTGGCCGTCAATGCCCACCAGCGTTGGCACCTCGCCGATCAACGCATCGGGTTCGGGGAGGACCTCGCCATACAGTGTATTAAAGCGATGGGCCAACTCACGGGTCACTTCGATGTGCGAAGACTGATCCTTGCCCACCGGGACGAGGTTGGCCCGTACGCACAAAATGTCGGCGGCCTGCAACACCGGATACGACAGCAAACCCAGCGAAGGCTGCTCGATATCCAAATTTTGCATAACCTCCTTTAGTGTTGGGATGCGCTGCACACGCGGCACGGTGATCAACATCGAGAAGATCAACGCGATCTCGGGGATCTGCGGGACGAGCGATTGTAAGAGGTAGGTCGATTTGTTGGGATCGATGCCGACGCTCAGGTTATCGAGGACCACATCGCGAATATTTTGACCGGTTTCGCTCAATAGTTCCCGTTCCACCCGCGTCGTTAGCATATGGAGATCGGCGACCAAAAAGAAGCAGTCGTATTCGTCCTGTAAGCGCACGCGGTTGGCCAGCGTTCCAACATAGTGTCCTAAGTGCAGTTTGCCGGTCGGTCGATCACCGGTCAAGATACGTTGTTTTGGCATAAGAACTCTCAACCTTTCGTATAAAACAGCGAACTAATGAGGACACAAACATAAAAGCGGCTTATATACGGATGCGGCTCGCGATTGTGTCGGTCAGCCAGGGCCAAAGCTTCGTAAAGAGGATCATCGGGCGGTAGAAACCCGGCACGATCACTTCGCGGCGTGGTCGCTCGATCAGTCCCACCACCGCCAGGGCTACCGCCTCTGGTCCTGGCATGGGCAGCTTGATCTTCGTCGTCATTGCCGTCCGAATAAAGCCTGGCGAGACCAACGATACATCAATTCCGCTGCGCCATACCTCCCGCCGTAGCGCGTCAGAGAAGCCACGCACGGCGAACTTCGTCATGCTGTACAAGCCCGGTGACGCAATATGTGCTGCTACCGAGCCCGTCGTAATAATGTGGCCGCTCCCTTGGCGTCGCATATGGGGTAACACCTCCCGCGATAAGCGGATCGGAGCCAGTAGATTGGTCGCGACAATTCCTTCCAGCCCAGCATCAGTCGTTGTTGCGACCGCACCCTCATCGCCGATCCCCGCGTTGTTATACAGCACGTCGATCCGCCCGTAGTGCTCGAGCGTCGTGGCGACCAGCTTCTTGAGATCCTCCAGTTTGGTGGCATCGGTCCGCACCGCTAGCGCACTGCCTCCCATGCTATTAATCTCCCCAACGAGCCGGTCGAGTTCGGACTGCCGGCGCGCAGCCAGCACCACTGTCGCACCCCGCCGTGCCAGTTCCTTGGCCGTCGCCGCGCCGATCCCGGATGACGCCCCGGTGATGATGATAATTTTGTCCTTTACGGTCGTCATACGATTCGCTCCTTGCAAGCTTAAAACAAAAATCCCCTCGTCCACCAAAGGGACGAGAGGCATAAACCTCACGTGGTACCACCCTTGTTCGCCACTGTTTACACAGCGACGCACTCTGCAAGTACGGTGCGATTGCGCGGCAACCAACACGATACTCCGCGCCCTGATAACGGTGGCGACTCCGGCAACGGCTACTTAATCATTGTTCGCCGTGCGACTCCTGGGTCCATTCACGCGCCACGTGTGCGCCAGCTTCACACCAACCGCCGGCTCTCTGTGCACCGTCCTGTGCGCTACTCGTCCCATTCACAGTCGATAGTATCTCGATTGCGAACGAGTATAGCACGCGCAGAAGGGAGCGTCAACGCCGAATCAAGCACCGG